>SKSA01000006.1 GCA_007118195.1 Anaerobacillus sp.
AATTACTCGAATAAGGTCAAGTTATCTGCAGATGTTGCTCTTTCTTCCCTAGAACGTCTCATTTGATGTAAGTAGTTTTCTTCAGCACGAACGGCTTTGACAAGGTTTGCTTCTTGACCCACCTTCTTAACAAAAACAGCAAAGGTTTCTGGGATAAAATAAAGTTTTCTGCCAACTTTTCCACCGACATCATACGAAAGGATTGGAATATCTTCCATTTTCAAATAATCCATTGCAAAAGAAATGTTAGACTTAGAGACATTGTTAATCTTTGTACCTAAAACTGCTCCACCGCCAAAGACCTTTGCTTGTAAAGAGCTTCTCCTTGCTCCTAGCTTCATCATTTCGTTAATCATTTTCTCCATCGCATACATTCCGTAGCGAGCATCATCACTTATAATCAATTCCTCTTTTTTCACTGAAGCAGGGAGCATAAAATGATTGATCCCAACAATCCCACTAATCTTATCTTTTAAACAAACAGAAACACATGAACCTAATAGGGTAGATAACATAATATTTTTTTCATTAGTGACAAAATAGTCACCAGCAAAAATTTCATAAACTACTCGATTAAATTTATTGTTAAACGTCTTTTTCAATCAAAAAACCCCATTATTAAATTTTTTTATAAATTGTTTTATTAATGAGTCTCCACTTGTCTTGATTATTTGCTATGGATTCTGAGTGCCCTAAAATTAAAATTCCTTCCGGGGAAAGTTGTTCATAAAAACGTTCTAATAGAAACCTTTGTGTTTCTTTAGAAAAATAAATAAATACATTTCTACAAAAAATAATATCGATTTTATCTTTAATAGGATAACGCTCTTTGCCCACTAAGTTTATTTGTTGAAAGACAATTTTTTTTTGAACATTTTCTTTTATTTTAAAAAGACCTTTATTTTCTCCTTGTCCTAATTTGAAAAATGTTTTTAGGTGATCATATGAGATCCCTACGACTTCTTCATGACGATAAATACCTGTTTTTGCTTTATGAAGCATCTCGGTATTAATATCTGAAGCTAAAATCTTATAGTCTATATTTTTTTCCTTTTTTAATACGCCCTCCAATGTCATAGCAATGGAGTATGGTTCTTCACCAGAAGAGCATGCAGCTGACCAGACTCGGATTGTCTTGCTATGTTTATCAATAATGCTAGGAACGTATTCATTTATTAAAAATTGAAAATGATGCTCTTCCCGAAAAAAGTTGGTAACATTGGTCGTAATCAAATTAAATAATTTTTCTTTTTCATGTTCCGTTTCTTCCACTAATTTTAAATATTGAGTAAAAGAATGGAGACCTTTTTTCCTTATATGTTTTGACAGCCTTGAAACAACTAATGCACGCTTTGCTTCTGAAAGATTGACACCGATTGATTGAAATACAAAGTTTCTAAGTTTTTTAAACTCTTCATTGCTAAGAGATAGTTTATCATTTTCCATAAGTAACCTTCTCATTTAATTTAGTAGACACATTAAATAAAGTCGGGATATCAAGAATAAGAGCAACATTACCATCTCCTAATATTGTTGCCCCTGCAATCCCCTCTGTCTGCTCCATATTTTCTTTTATGCTTTTAATGACTACTTGCTCTTGTCCTAAAATTTCATCGACGAGAACCGCCATTTTTCTTTCATTATTTTTGACAATAATTAAAATTCCATCAGTTGGTTTTTTTATATCAGTATTAACATTTAAAATTTTATGAAGGGACGAATAAGGGACGTATTCATTACGTAAATGAATAATCGTTTCCCTTCCTTCTACTTTAAGCACTTGTTCTTTTTCTGCTTTAATAAACTCTAATATAAAATTAAGTGGAACGATAAACCGTTCCTCACCAATTCTTACCATCATCCCATCAATAATCGCCAAAGTTAATGGTAATTTAATTTTGATCGTTGTTCCTTGATCTTTTTCGGAATATACATTAACAGCACCGCGTAAATTTTTTATATTTGTCATGACGACATCTAAACCTACGCCACGCCCAGATATATCTGTAACCGTTTTCGCTGTTGAAAAACCTGGGCGAAAAAGTAATAAATTTATCTCCTCTGATGTTATTGGTTCATCCGCAGAAATAATCCCTTTTTGTAAAGCTCTTTGGTAAACAGCTTCTTCGTCAATCCCTTTACCGTCATCTATGATTTCAATCACGATACTTCCCTCTTGATGAAATGCATTAAGTTGGATCTTACCGTTTCTCGGCTTCCCTTTGGCGACACGTTCTTCAGGTAACTCAATTCCGTGGTCTACAGCATTTCTAACTAAATGCTTTAGAGGGTCAGTAATTTGTTCAATTACTTTTTTATCTAAATCAGTTTCTTTACCGTTTAAGACCAGTTCAATTTCCTTTCCTTTTTCAAGAGCAAGGTCACGAACCATTCGTTGGAACCTCATAAAAGTTGCTCCAATCGGGATCATACTCGTATTCATTACTTCTTCTTGAACGATTCGTATAATTTTATCTACTTCTTCAAATGCATTTACAATTTCTCTTTGTTGTTGTTCTTTTTTACCGTTTTGGACACCTATTGTTACTAGTGATTTAACCCTTGACTGAGCAATTAATAGTTCTGCTAAATGATTTAAAATATTTTCAAGTTTTTCGGTTTCTACTCGAATCGTATTACTAGAGTTTGAGGATTTTAGATTCGTTTTTACCTTGTCTGATTCTCGATCTTCTTTCTCAGCTTTCAACTTCAAAATACCTGCTTTTTCAAGCTCCATACCTATAGCCTTTAATTTTTCAAGAGCATCATCCATATATTCCGATGTTAGCGTTCCATTGGTAAGTAATAGTTCTTTCGTTCCTCGATCTCCTTTAAACCATTCATGAGCATTTTCAGTAATATCAATAATTTCAATATCGTTTTCATCTAAAACAAAAATAAAAACATTTTTAAGCGCTTCTACATCTTCATGAGACTTTAAGAAAATAGTCCAACTCAGATGAAATTGATGGGGATCGAGCTCTCGTAATTCTGGAACCATTTCTGTTTTCGAAAAAACTTGTAATAACTCTCCTACTTCTTCAAGTTCATAAATGAGCATTAAAGGGTCCGTTCCTGTTTCGAAAATATCTTGTTGAAACTTTAGCTCTAGTTTATAAAACTTTACTTTCTCACCGGACTTGTCTAAAAAAGGGGGAATATTATTATCTAGGTCTACTCCGAGAGATAAATCTCGGATGATTGAATTTAGAGCTTCCTTTTTCTCTTGAACGTTTTTCCCATCTAAATCCCCTTCAGCAACCATCTTCTTTAATAAGTCATACCCTTGAAACATAGCTGTCGCAACATCATCTGTATATGCACTGCTACCGTCTCGAACTTGATCTAATACATTTTCTAACTGATGGGCAATTTCGCTAATCGCTTCAAAACCCATTAAACCTGCACCACCTTTAATGGTGTGCATCGCCCGAAAAACTGAATCGATCCATTCTTTATCCTCAGGACTTTTTTCTAACTCAATAAACCCTTCTTCAAGAACCTCTAAGTTTTCCATCGTCTCTTCAAGAAAAGTTGCAATCATATCTTCACTCACTATAGTCACCTCACTTTAACGAACGAATTTCTTCACAACTCCTATTAACTGATCTGGCTGAAATGGCTTCACGAGCCATCCTGCAGCACCCGCTTGTTTCCCTTCCATCTTCTTCTTATCTTGAGATTCTGTTGTGAGAACGAGAACTGGAACGAACTTAAACTGGGGCTTCTTTTTCACTTCTTTAATAAAACCAATACCATCTAAATTAGGCATGTTAATGTCAGAAATGATCATTGCTGGACGTTTCCCTTCTTTTTGAAGTTGTTCTAGTTTTTGAAGTCCATCTTTTCCGTCCACAGCCGTTTCTACTATATAACCACTTTTTTTCAACGTATATTCTACTGATGCTCTTACAGTCCTAGAGTCGTCTACAATAAAAATGAATTTACTCATTTGTTAACTCTTCCCCTTTATTAACATTGTTTCTAAACTTAGCTTCGTGAATAATGTGAAAAGTTGTTCTTGTAAATTAACCATTTCAAACGATAGATTTTTTCGATCACAGTATTTCTTCATTGAAATGAGTAATTGTAATCCTGCAGCATCAATATCGGTTAATAGAGTAGCATCAATTTGACATTGCTTATTACAATCATCAACATATGTAAGAAGTTCCTCTTGAACATCTATGCAATTAAATACTGAAATAGATTCGCCAATGGAATACATCGTCTCTCCCCCTAAAATAAGGTTAACTCTCCGCCTTCATCACCAATATCGTACTGTTCATCTTCTAACATACTACTAGCAGCGACGCGATCATAATAAGTAGTTAGTTGTTCAATAATATTACTTAATGTTTTATCTGTCGTTGACCACTCTGTTAAATTTGCTTTTTGCAATGTTTCTTCTTTACTTTTGACAACTTCTTCTGAAAGCTCAATTAAATCATTTGTAATTAATTGTAGAGCCATGGGTAACTCTTTTCCTTGATTCATTTTTACAGTTAAATACTCAATTTCTCCTAATAACTTTTTGCCGGTTTCTCCAGCTGGTTGAACTGCCTTTAATACCAATTCTTGAATCATGTTTAAATTATCCAATGAATGATTGGCAGTGTCATACATTGTTTCAGTCATATTTTCATTAGTTTTTAACATCTCAAAAAATTGGTTTAAATCGTTGGATAACGTTGCTTTTAAATCGATCACAAATTGTTCATTTTTATTTACATCATTAATGACTCTTTCGGAAATTCGTTCAATCTCATTACCAAAAGCACCGACTTCCCCATCTAAACGAGCAAGCTCAATTCTGCTCAAAATGTTCAATCTCTGTAAATAGCCGACTTTCTTTTTGATCACACTAAATTGTTGTTCGATTTGCGTCATTTCGGTATAAAACAGTTCGCCAATCTCATTGAAGCTTACAAGATCTTTTTTCAAAGTATCTAGTTCTTGTTCAAAATTTTGAATAAAACCTTTTACTTTAATAAAAATCTCTTCAATCGTATTATTATCATTGGGCCGATCCCCACTTAAAAATTCTGCTACTAAACTACTTTCTTCATAAGTATCATCTAAGCTAGCTTGAATACTTGAAATCGGGGCTTCTACTTTTTGAATAGAATGATCTACTTGATCTTGTACACTTAATAGCAGATTTATAGATAGATCAGTAACCTTTTCAACAAAAGTTAAAAAGTTTAATCTTTCTTCATATTGTTCATCGTTTTGTGCCGTGTAGCCCTCAATTCCTTCAAAAATACTATTTAAACAATTGATCACACTTTCTAAACTTTGTCTAATTAAGTCCTGACTTTGAATGGCGATCATCAAATCCTGAACAGGTTGTACTGCAAGCTCAAGATTATAGTTGGCTTCCTTTAAGAGTTGACTAACTATCTTTAGCGAAGCGAACACATCATTAAATAAATTTTGAAACTCTTCTACCTTTACGTTTGACAAATGATCACTATATGTAAGCATATGATTTAATTTCCCTGTAAACGTTTCTTTCCAAGAGCTTAGCTTAGCTGAGTGTTCATAAATGACACCATATTGAGTTTCTATTTGATTGGAAAAATCTTTAATATTTTCAGAAATCACACCAAACGCTTTACCGCGATCACCGAGGCGGGTCGAATGAATAATCGCATTCATCGATACGATTTCTATGTCAGTAATATGTTCCTTTATTTCTTCAATAATGTGCATTAATTGTTCAAATCCATGGACTTCCGTAGCCTCTTTATTCGTAAGAAATCGCTCAATGGTTTTACTTAGCTTTGTTTCATCAAACATATTTAAAATTGAAACTGAAAAACCATCTCTCATTTCGCGAAGTAGTTGCGCCAAACGATAGGCATCATTTTCATCTTCTACTGTTTCATCATCGGACTTTTCATTATAAACAAAATAGTTTAGTAAGATTTCCATTTCCTCTGCATTAAGTTCTATTTCTGTTTCAATTTCAGGTAACCTCGCATAAATAGCGCCATATATTTCTTCTGTTTGTTCAATATACTGTAAAAGCTGTTGATTAATATCTGTTACTTTATTGGTTAATCGCTTAGCATCCAATATTGATACCTCCTAGAAAGATAAAGACCATAAAGTACTTATCCTATTCAGCAGACTCAAGCTTTTGTTACCATTCATCTATTTTATTTTCCTCGCTAGAAATGACTCTTCCCTATAGAAATTATTTCCTATTACTATTTTACCACTTTTTTTATTATAGAGGCTTTATGTTTACATTTTCGTCAAAAAGTTTCTTTATTCGTCATAATGGGACTTGTCCACCTTTACTTTACATAATAACTTATTATTATAATTTCGAAAACAGCGAAAACGATAAATTAACGAGTAATAAAAGGCTTCCACCAAACAACTTTGGTAGAAGCCTTATCTATTCCTATTCTTCAAATTGGATCGTAAACTCAAAGCCCTGTTCAGAGCACGTAATTCCATCTTTATACGTAGACAATACTTCATTATACTCCTCAGCGAGTTTTTTAAATTGCACCTTGTCACCAACTTCTAAAGCATGGTCAATATCTTTTTGAAACTTAGATTTTTGAAATTGGTAAATAGAGACCTCGAGAACCATTTGTGCATATAAGGAGTCAAGTATTTGTGGAGAAGGCCCGCTATGGTTTTTCATTAAAGATAGTTGCCTTAACATATTTTTGTTGATCGCATACTTTTCCATATAAAACCCTCCTTTTTTATCATTATAAATGTTTTGTTCAATTTTTTCAACTTTCTAATTTTTTAGTTAATTTATTATTCAATACCCTTATGTTGGTAATTCTAAACTTCTTTTAACATTTTTTATACAAAACCCTCATGACGAAGCATCGTCACCATTTAGCATGTAAATGCTGACCGAGTTCTCTCACTTCGCTGTAAACTTCTAGCGAATTTTAGAGGCTCGTTCAAGAATCTCGGTCAGCAAATGTATTTACATACAAAAAGAAAATTACCTTTTTATTCACAGAGTTTTGACCAATTATATGGTACGTTAAATATAATTAAATTTCCGTACTGTACAAGCCAACGATTATAGTAGGCAATATATATAAAGATCTTAAGTTTATGAGAGAACTTTTGCTAGGAGGAGCAACATTGTGAAAAAAGAAGATACCATGACATTCTTTGATGGGTTAAGACACGAAGAACAACAACTATTATTATCAAAAGGAACTGAAATTAACGTCCAAAAAGGCAGTTCTTTATTTTTAGAAGGTGATCAACCAAACCACATTTACCTAGTTAAATCCGGGAAGGTACGCTTAAGTAAATCAACGATCGATGGAAAAGTGTTATTTATCGAACTTAAAGAAAAAAACGATTTAGTCGGTGAATTAAGTTTGTATAATAGTCTAAAAGTAACCTGTAATGCCGAAGTTGTAAGTGACGCAATGATGATTCGTTTTGATCGCTCTACGGTAGAAGAAATATGCAATGAAAACGGGGCGATTGCCATAGCCTTTATGAAATGGTTATCGACGCATAATAATTTTATTCTAGCCCAATTTCGCGATCTTATTTTTTGTGGAAAAAAGGGAGCACTTTACTCTGTATTAATCCGTTTAAGTAATAGTCATGGAAAACAGCAAAAAAATGGGATTTTCATCAATAAAAAGCTAACGAATCAAGAATTAGCCAATTACGTTGGTGCTACAAGGGAAAGTATTAGTCGTATTTTAAAGAGCTTAGCTAGTGAAAATATTATTTCGATCAACTCAAAATATATTACCATTCATAAGATTCATTATTTAAAAGAGCAATTACGCTGTGAAGATTGCCCGTTTATTGAATGTAAATTATAAAAAACAG
>SKSA01000062.1 GCA_007118195.1 Anaerobacillus sp.
AACAAAGAAAAAGCCCTCAAACGATTTTGAAGGCACTGACTAAAATTATTTTTCTATACTTTGATTTTCTAATTTCTTCTTTTCCTCATCTACTAAAACTCGACGTAATATTTTCCCTATCATTGTTTTTGGTAACTCATCTCGAAATTCGTAAAGTCTTGGAACTTTAAAGGCAGCTAAATGTTTTCGACAATATTGATCTAACTCTTCTTCTGTCACGGTCTGCCCTTCTTTTGGGACGATAAACGCTTTTACAGTTTCACCGCGATACTGATCTGGTACGCCAATGATACATGCTTCTTGAACTTTTTCATGTTCATATAAAATTTCTTCGATTTCACGTGGGTAAATATTAAATCCACCAGCAATAATCATATCTTTTTTACGATCAACAATGTAAAAGTATCCTTCCTCATCCATATACCCCATATCTCCGGTGAGGAACCAATCGTCTTTAAATGTAGCTTGCGTATCTTCAGGGCGCTTCCAGTAACCTTTCATTACTTGAGGACCTTTTACCATTACTTCACCAATTTCATTCGGTTCGGCTGACTCTCCAGTCTCAATCGATAAGATCGTAGCATCCGTATTTGGCCAAGGAACCCCTATACTACCTGTTTTTCTATTCCCCCATAAAAAATTTGCGATAACCACCGGAGAAGTTTCCGTTAGGCCATATCCTTCGACTAACTTTCCTCCTGATAACTGTTCAAATTTAGATTGAACTTCTAGAGGCAAAGCAGCCGATCCACTCAAACAAGCTTCGATTGAAGATAAATCAAAATCCTTTATCTTTGGATGGTTTAAAAGAGCAATATACATCGTCGGTGCTCCTGGAAATATCGTCGCCTTTTGCTTTTCAATCGTTTTCAAAACATCAATTGGCTCAAACTTTGGTAAAATAATCATTTTTGAGTAAAACATGATTGATAAATTCATCACGACTGTCATACCGTACACATGAAAGAATGGTAAAGCTGCTAAAATACGTTCTTCACCTTTTCTCAACTTATACATCCAACTCACACACTGACTTGTATTTGCCACTAAATTATAGTGTGTTAACATTACTCCTTTAGCCGGCCCAGTAGTTCCCCCTGTATATTGGAGTAATGCTAAATCTTCTTTAGGGTCTATCTCTATTTCTACCTCTTTAGTTAAACCGTCCGAAAGAACTTTTACAAAATTTAAAATCCGGTCATTATACTCAATATTAACATCGATCCCTGTACGCTTTTTCTGTATAAAAGGATAAATTAAATTTTTTGGAAATGGTAAATAGTCTTTAATACCAGTGACAATCACATGTCTTAGCTTTGTCTTTTTCATCACATTTGCGACTCTTGGAAAAACAAGGTCGAGACAAATCATAATTTCTGCTCCTGAATCGTTTAGCTGATGTTCCACCTCCCTTTCAACGTAAAGTGGGTTCGTTTGAACAACAATCGCTCCAGCAAATAGAGCACCGTAATAACTAATGACCGCCTGCGGTGTATTCGCTAGCATTATTGCCACCCGATCCCCCTTTTTTACCCCTAATTTTTGCAATTGGTTGGCTAGTTTTAAGGAAGAGTCATAAAGTTCTTTGTAAGATAGCTCTTTCCCTATAAAATGAATCGCTTTTTTGTTAGGGTATTTCTCAGCTGCCTCTTTCAAATAACTTTGGAGCGTTCTTTCCTCAAACTGCATTGTCTTTGGTATTTCATCAGGATAATGAGCTAACCATGGTCGAGATCCACTTTGTTCCATTTACAATCTCCCCCTTTTTTTATTTTCATCTCCTTTCTAAAGAAACGTAGCGTTAATCTAGCTACCCCTATACCCTCAGTTGTATAGGGGCATTCTCCTCTAACCATATTGTAATGTATACGGTTACAAAAATAAACATGTTTTTATAATATTTAGAATTTTTAAATAAAAAAAGAACTAGCTTCCGCTAATTCTTTTTAATCATTCGCTCATGCAATAAAAAATAAATAAATAACTCCAGCGATCATGAAAATCGCACAAAAAACGAATAAAACTTTCCAAAGTGTCTCCAAGTTTATATCGCTCCATTTCTAATTCTTAATAATACCTGCACCAATAACAAAAGAAAGTCCTACTGAGATAATAAAGGATATGAAACCGACGGCTCGGTTATCTTGAGCTATTTCACTGTCCACTTTAAAGCGCGGCGTTAAAAATTCAAAAATAAAATAACCAAATAAAAGTAGCCCGAAACCAAAACCTCCCCATATTAACATTTTTAATATCGAATCGTTATGCTGAATCGAAAACCGGAAAATATTTGCAACTCCAAATATTTTTCCTCCTGTTGCAAGAGCCACAGAAACGTTGCCTTTTTTAATTTCTTCCCAATTATTATATTTCGTGACCGTTTCAAAAATAGATAAGAAGACAATCATCGCCAGTACAACCACGCTAAATGAAGCTGCAGTGTACACATAATCGATTTCAAAAAAATGATCCACCGTTACACATCTCCCCTTATTTAAATTCTACAATCGTATTCCCAAGTCCACCTTCGTTCATGGCGGCCATTTTCGAGTTTTTTACTTGGGGATGAGTTTTTAATAACTGGAGTACTCCTTTTCTCAACGCTCCTGTTCCCTTCCCATGAATAATCGACACTTGACTATATCCTGCCAACAGGGCATCATCTAAATATTTTTCAACACGGAGCATCGCATCTTCAAAGCGCTCTCCACGAAGATCAAGCTCTGGTTTGACGTGATGATTTGAACCACGAACCGTCGCCATCGGTTTTTTCTCCACTTGTTTAGGTCGATCAATCAACTCAAGATCCTCTATTTGTACTTTCATTTTCATAATACCCATTTGCACTTGAAATTCCTTATCCGATATTTTATCAACAATATGACCTTTTTGGCCAAATGAAAGTACTTTTACTTCATCACCAGGCCTTAACTCTTTAGATAACTTCTTAACAGAAGTCTTTTTCTTCTTCTCTTTTAATTTAGGTTGTTGTTCTTCTATACGCTTTTTCGCATCAATAAGCTGATGTTCTTTGACAATGCTTGCTTCTTTTTGTAATTCTCTTAGTTCTTCAATAATAAATTCCGCTTCTTCTTTGGCTGTTTCTACTGCTTCATAAGCTTTCTTTTCAGCTTCTTCCATTCGTTTTTCTTTTTCCTGCTCAAATGCTGAAAACTGATTTTCTAACTCTTTACGTAACGCTTCGGCTTCATTGCGTACTTTTTGAGCCTCTTCTAATTCTTTTTCTGCTTCTTTTTGACTTGTTTCTAGTGAAGAAATCATATTTTCCACTTTGTTCGTTTCAGTAGATATTTGCTCTTTTGCTTTATTAATAATTTCTCTGTTTAATCCTAACCGCTCTGAAATCGCAAAGGCGTTACTTCGCCCCGGAACCCCAATAAGAAGTCGGTACGTAGGACTTAATGTTTCAACATTAAATTCAACACTTGCATTTATCGCACCAGGGCGGTTATACGCATAAGCTTTTAACTCACTATAGTGGGTCGTCGCGATAATTCTAGCTCCACGCTGGTAGACATCATCTAAAATCGAAATAGCTAACGCCGCTCCTTCTGTAGGGTCAGTTCCAGCCCCTAACTCATCAAAAAGAACAAGGCTTTCGTGATCAACTTTATCTAAAATATCAATAATGTTCGTCATGTGCGACGAAAAAGTACTTAAATTTTGTTCAATTGATTGTTCATCACCAATATCGGCAAAAACCGATTGAAATACAGCCATTTCTGACCCTTCCTCACATGGGACGTGCAAACCAGACTGCATCATTAACGTTAATAACCCCGTCGTTTTTAACGTCACCGTTTTACCACCTGTATTCGGTCCCGTAATAATAATTGAACTATATGTTTTACCTAACTCAACATCAATGGGAACAATCTCTTCATGCGGGATGAGAGGATGACGAGCTTTTTTGATGTTGATAAAGCCAAGATCATTTAATTTAGGTTGAGAAGCTTTTAATGCTTTTGCATACAGTGCTTTCGCAAAAATAAAGTCAATTTCAGCAAGCGTCTGAACATTTTGTAGCAGTTCATCACTTACTTCAGAGACTTGCGCTGAAAGCTCATGTAAAATCTTTTCTATTTCTTGTTTTTCTTTTATTCGTACTTCTCTCAATTGATTGTTTATCGAAACAACCGCTTGCGGTTCAATAAATAATGTTGCTCCTGAGGCAGATTGGTCGTGAATAAGCCCACCAAAACTGCTGCGGTACTCTTGTTTTACTGGAATAACGTAGCGATCATTACGAATGGTGATAATAGAATCAGATAGCATTTTTTGATTACTTGTTGATCGAATCATATTTTCAAGTTTTGAACGGACCGATGCTTCGTGACTTTTAATTTGATGCCTAATCGTCCGTAAAGTTGGACTTGCGGAATCTAACATATGTCCGTGGTCGTCGATACACATTTTGATCTCCCGCTCTACATCTGTAAGAGGTGTAATTGCGTCCACTAATTGTTGTAAAATCGGTAACTCTACTTCATCTTCGACCATATCTTCAATAAATTTTTTAAATCTCCTTCCACCGTAAATCGTACTAGCTATTTCTAATAACTCGATCTCATTAAGCATGCCACCAATTTGGGCCCGCTTAGCGCTAGCCGTAATATTACGAATCCCACCAAGAGGTGCTTGTCCTTTTAAACGCAACACTTTTGCGCCTTCAAACGTTGAATCTTGTGCCTGTTGAATTTCATCTATATTTACCATCGGAGTAAGTTCTTCTATTTTTTTCTTGCCAAGTGATGAACTAACATGTTCTAAAAGCTGTTCCTTCATTTTACCGTACTCTAAGAGCCGACATACTCGTTGTAACAATGGACCCACTCCTTACTCATCATTTCGTTTCAAATAGTTTACTACGTTCTCAAGTGACCAACTATTTATCACTGTTTCTTTTTTTATCCAGCCTTTTCTCGCACTAGCTACGCCAATTTCCATATCATCTAACATTTCCTTATTATGAGCATCTGTATTGATCATCAGCTTAACCCCTTTTTCCTGGGCTTTCTTCAGCCAGTGAGAAGCCAAATCAAGGCGATGCGGGTTAGCATTTAACTCTAGAGCTGTATTTGTTTCTTTCGCTACGTCAATGAGTAAATCAACATCTACATCATAACCATCTCTTCTGCCAATGAGCCTACCTGTAGGATGAGCAATTAAATCAACATGATGGTTTTTCAGGGCGGTTGTTAATCGGCTCATGATCGTCTCTCTGTCCTGTGAAAAAGAAGAATGAATCGATGCAATGACAAAATCGACGTCAGCAATCACTTCATCATCATAATCTAATGTGCCATCTGGTAAAATATCCATTTCGATTCCTGTAAAAATTGTAAAGTCATCCCATTTTTCATTTAGCTGCGAAATATCTTTATGTTGCTGGCGAAGTCGTTCCACCGTTAAACCGTTCGCTACTTTCAAAAACTTTGAGTGATCTGTAATCGCTATATACGAATAACCTTTTTTTCGAGCGGCTTCTGCCATTTCTTCAATCGAATGAGCACCATCGCTCCACGTTGAGTGCATATGCATGTCACCGCAAATATCATTTATTGTTATAAGTTCATTTGGATTTTGCCACGCCTCTATTTCGCCATCTCCTTCTCGTACTTCTGGCGGGATAAAGTGAAGACCAAAATGATTGAAAAATTGTTCTTCTGAAGCAAATGTTTTTATTTTTCCTGTTTCTACATCTTCTACTCCGTACTCGCTAATTTTTTCACCACGATCTTTCGCTAATTGTCGCATTTGAACGTTATGATCTTTTGAGCCCGTAAAATGGTGAAGCGCTGTTGCAAACTCAGATTCTTTTACGAGACGGAAATCTACCGAGATATGAAAGTCTGTTAACTTCAATTGCAATGACACTTTCGTATCTCCACTAGCGATGATTTCTCCTACATTTTCAAATTTTAAAAGCGCGTCACGAACTTTTTGCGGCTCATTCGTTGCAATAATATAATCTAAATCTTTTACTGTTTCTCTTAACCTGCGCAAACTACCCGCACGGCAAAAACGAATAATCTCAGCTATTTTACTTAAGGTGTCTTCAATTTTTTTCGCAACTGGCAACACTTGAGCGATCGGAAGTCGCTCGGGCTGTTTTCCGAACTCTTCAATCGAAGCTAGTATTTTTTCTTCTGTCTTTTTTCCAAACCCTGAAAGAACTTGGACTTTTTCATCGACACAAGCTTGTTTTAGTGATTCGATATCGACAACTTCTAACTGTTGATAAAGCTTGCCAATCTTCTTACCACCAAGACCTGGGAGCTTTAATAGGGGAATAAGTCCTCCCGGCAACTCCTCTTTTAGTTCATCAAGTAAGCTTGATTTACCTTCATTTTTTAGTTCCTCAATGACAGCCGCTGTTCCTTTTCCAATTCCTTTAAGCTTTGCAGGATCTTCTATTCGCTCCATCGTTCTTTCATCTAACTCCAATGCTTGAGCTGCTTTTCTGTATGCTGATACTTTAAAGCTATTTTCACCTTTTATTTCCATATATATAGCAATCGTTTCTAACGCTTGAATTACTTGTTTTTTGTTCAAAAAAATCATCCCTTCTCGTTCTAAGGTAAATGAATTAGTCTTTTTGTCCTCAATTTTTTAAAAGATCAGTGCAAAAGCAACAATATTTATGAAGGTTGCTTATTTTAAGAGCTATTCTTAGTAATCATACCTAGTTTTCCTGGTGTAAATCAACTTTCGGTAATTGAAAGAGGCTGTCCCATCAGTGTCTGCTCACCTCATAGAATACTATATTTAGAAGTGTATGTTAGTACACTGTCTATTTATAGTGCCTGAGGTGACTGACACTTTGCTTTGGGACAGCCTCATCATACTAAAATTGGTTTTCAAGCCATAATTCCTTTAATTGATTAGACAAAACCGGTGTATAATCTAATATTAATTTCGCTAATGACGAATCTTTTAATGTATCTTGAACCAACTCGATCGGTAACAGCGCTGCAATATGTAATAGAACGACTAAAATAAGTAACGTTTCTATAAAGCAAAGAATACCACCTAACCAACCATTGATCGTACTTAAAATGGGTAAGTGAGCTAAAAAGTCAAACATCGAACCAATAATTTGCAGTAAAATCTTTGTCGAAAAAAATAAAATCGCAAACGCAATCCCTGTATAATACACATTCTCAAAGTTAAACGACTCAATCAACATAAACGCAGGATTATCAGAAGGAAACTGCGGATATGGAATCCATAGACGAATATGGGTTGCTAATTCTGCATGATAAAGATAAGCGACCATAAAAGCAATAATAAAACCTGTTAAGTGGATTAATTGTAGTATAAATCCTCTACGAAACCCAACAAAGAAACTAGTAATTAAAAGAATTAAAATAATTAAGCTTAGCATTTTTTATTTTTCCCCATCTTTCTTTATACTTTCTTGTTGTTTTTTTAAACGTAAATAGTCATCACAAATATTAACAGCCGTCAAAACTGCAAGTTGAGTTTTATCTAAATAAGGATTGACTTTACGCATTTCCTTCATCTTTCCATCAACAAAATTGGCCACTTCCTCAATGTGGCTTATGTCGGCTTTCCCTGAAATTACATAGCTTTGACCATTAATAGACACGGTTGTTCGCCGTTTCCCTTTTTCTTCCCCCACAATAAGCCTCCTTTATAGAAAAGCGCAAGCGCACTGCCAGAGCTCCTTATTCATTTCAAAAATTCCTACATTCTATCTTACCACGAACAATCGTGATTGGAAATATGTGATCAGTAATTGAGGTGAGTTGAGAAATAATGGTACAATGAGTTTTGAGTTTTGAGTTTTGAGTT
>SKSA01000182.1 GCA_007118195.1 Anaerobacillus sp.
CACCGAATAAGATTTGAAATATGCCAGTCAAAATCGTTGCAGCCAATAAATACTGTAATCCATGGTCAGCTACTAATGTAACAATGACTAAAGCCATTGCACCCGTTGCAGCCGAAATCATCCCTGGCCTTCCACCGACAAAAGCAATCACCACGGCCATTACAAACGATGCATATAATCCTACCATCGGATCTAGCCCGGCAATAATTGAAAAGGCAATCGCTTCTGGAATTAAAGCAAGTGCAACAACGATTCCTGCTAAAACATCTCCTCGAATGTTTCCAAACCAAGATTGTTTATAATTTAGTTCATTCACCCTTTCCCCTCCTACATAACAATAGTAATTTTTCCATAATTTAGTATTTTACCTAATTTGTTTTTATATGTGAAAAATCACTTCGTTTTATAGGGGGGCGTGCCTGTCACTCCTCGAAAAATCTTGTTTCACAGAACGTTTCACAAACGACCGATTGCTAGGCAACGGTTATTGTAACAAAGAAAACTCATAACCTTTTTTTCTAACACGATCAATAAGTAGAGAAAGAATGGCTACTGTCTGCTCTAATTCATGCAACAAAATAATAGAACCACCTGAAATATGATTAACAACGTTGCAGACAATTTTTTGGGGAGTGTCTTTGTTCATCCAATCGTAAGATGATATATCCCACATGATCGGGGTGAGGCCAAGCTCATGTAAAATCGTCATCGTATCCTCGTTATACTGACCAAACGGTGGCCGAAAATATACGACTTTGTTTTCCGTAATCTCTTCAATTTGCTCGACACTTTTAAAAATCTGTTTGTATTGCTCTTCATAATTTAAGTTCACTAAATTTTTATGTTTTAAGGAATGTGCGCCAATTACGTGCCCTTCATCTAAAACTCTTTGCCAAGGCCTTTCTTTATATAGGAGTTTTGATTGCCAGAAAAAAATTGCTGGAACATCCTTCTCCTTTAATATGTCTAAAATTCTATTAAGGTTTCGGCTAGGTCCATCATCGAATGTAAGAATGACTTTTTTGCTAGCCGTTTTTAGTTCGTTTGCATTTTTAATCCACCTGTCATCTTTAAGATCGTACACGACCTCGTCATTAACTACTCATGGGCTTCGCATCAAACTTCACCTCAAATTTTAAATTTAATCCTTAAAACGGTTTCTCCACGTTTTTTTCGATTTTTTCGATCTTCTTACCAAAAAGCTTATATTTAATTTGATCTTCATAAACTAACTCTCTATCAACATAAACTTTACAACGTAAGCTCATAAGCCCGCCAAGCTTAACTTCAAGAGGGTACGACTGGCCATTTACTTCAATGTTGCCACGAAGTGTATGATGCACCTTCAACCATGAATACCAGCTAGTTCTTTTACTTTCGTTGACTAATCTATCATTGATAAACAGCTTCTCTTCATTATATTGATTTAGAGGTTTTTGTAGGTCAATTAATCACATTCCCGATAATACATTCACCGTTTTGTACATGAGCATAAATGATTTCCGATTGTAGCGAAACTGATTTAGCCCACCGATCAAATAGGTGTCCAATTCAGGATGATAAAACTTTAAAATAATTTAAATCAAACTTTTATAGATTCCATCTTTTGATCGGTTGTATATTTTTCTGTCCAATTTTTACAAAAACCCCATACCTTTTCTGTAGTGACTTTATCGTCTGTGTAGGCTGGGTATACGCTTGATCCAACTGCTTGTTTTACTTCCTCGATAAAACCTAGATCTTCTCCTGTAGCAGATTCCATAATTTCTAGTTTATCGTTTAATAGCTTACCAGTTGTTTCTTTAAATTTTTCTGACGTACATATTTCATAGTAGTTATTTGCCATGTACTCTGTAGGACGTAAAAAGGCGCTTTGTATCCTTCCGATGATCCGCCAACGAAGCGTAAACTTGTTAAGTGTTTCCTTCGACAGTTTTGCACCGTTTACCTGTAACGCATTTACTTTAATCCCATCGTTTTTAAACTCATCTGCCATTTTAAAAGTAAGCATCATAAATGCAATTTTTGATTGGCGATACATGTTATAAACACTAAACTTCGGATCGTTATTTTCTCCTTGCAAAGTCTTGAAATCTATTTTTTTCTTTGGATCAAAATAGTGTTTAATAATATTACTACCAGAATTTAGAATTCTCGCTTCGTCAGATTTTTTCAGATGATCCAATAATAACTGCGTCATTAAATACGGACCAACGACGTTTGTAGCAAATGTCAATTCAATACCATCAACACTCAGTCGATGTTTTGCACCATGTTCAACGTAGGCGGCATTATGAATTAAAATATCTAATTTTTCATAACGCTTCTTGTACTGCTCGCAAAAGTGACGTATTGATTTGAATGAGGATACGTCAAGTTCCATAAGGTCGACATTTTTATTTTTTGAAGAAGCAATAATTTCTTCTTGCACTTTCTTACTAACTTCCATGTTTCGACAAGCCATAACAACTGTATATCCTTCCGTCGCAAACTTTAAAGCAGCAGCCTTTCCAATCCCTGATTTTGCACCTGTAATGATAACGATTCGATTTTGCATTTCCTTCATCTCCTTTAATTTTTTCTATCTAATGTTCCTTTCTTACGTAACCGGGTAGCTGCAATGACATCATCCGCAGCACTGTCTAAAATCTCGACCATCTTTTCCTCATTGATATCGTCTGTAAATAATCTATTAGCGACCATTACTGTGAGGCCAGTTTGAAAAATCTTCATTTTCATTAAAATATCTTTTAATTCATCTTCAGTGAAGCCTTCAAGTGTGGGGTCCTTTTTCATATGCATAATAAGCTCATCCCCCATCCCTTTGTCATAACCCTTCATATAATCGTTACTATTCATGACTAAGTCTCTAAAAAGGTGAGGGTAACCTTTCGCAAAACGGATACTAGCGACCCCTATATCACGAAATCGATTTCCACTATTTTGTTCAATTAATAATCGCTGACTAACATCGAAAACTTTTTGTACAACAACTCCTATTAGTTCATTAACATCATTAAAATTGACATAAATGGGTGCAATCGAACTTCCCAATCTTGTAGCTACCTTTCTGATGGTTATTTTCTCTATTCCTTCAGACTTTGCTATTTCAAAAGCTGCATCAATAATTTGTTGTTTTGAAAACTTCTTCTTCGGTGGCATGATAAACTCCTTTTGCAATTTATTTATTGAGCAACCTTTATAATATATCGTATGTTATATATCAAATGATACACATTGTAAGCTTGTCTTGTCAACATATTTTCCCAAAAAAAATAAAAATAAGACTTGAGGCGTAAAGAATCTTAAAAAAATAGCGGCACTCCAATAAAAAAGAGCACCGCTTAGTACAAAAATCTGAGGTCGTAATAGAGAATTTTATTGTAAAGCCGATATTTTCACACGATAAAAAATCAAATTGATTTGAGTCATAGCCGATCCGATGTGCATTGCTCGACGAGCGCGATGTGCACCGTGACTCCCTGAAAAACCTTCTTTAAAAAGCGTTACTTTCAGCGCTCTTACTTATGCGACACCCTCCTTACTTTCACCGGCCTATACAATCATTATATGTCTTCGCAAATTTTTCAATTTCTTCTTCACTCAAAGTCGAGATATCTTTTGCGTTTCCATCGACTTTTTTGACAATGAATTTTTCAAGAAAATTCATTTTTGCAAAATCAAATTCGCCACCAAATAATCCGCTGGCAACCGCATTCTTCCGCAATTGTTCCGGATAGGCCATTTCAAATTGTAACTTTGCTTTATCACCTTCGTACATGCAACAAATGTACAACCCTAGTTTTTTTGACTGTAACTCCTCTTGATGAGCTTTAATAAACTTCTTCATCTTTCCTTGAACCATGCCAGCATGGATCGAGCTGCCTAAAATCACAGAGTCGTAGTCAGCTAGATTCATTATTTTCTCTTTTTTCAAATTAATTAGAGTTACTTTACTTTGTAGGTGGTTCAGGTAGTTCATTAACTTTTGTGCAGCTTTTTCCGTTGTCCCTCTCGATGTAGCATATATAATCACCGTTTTCATTAGTTTCTCCTCCCCTTCATCTATAAAACAACTGTTTATACATTAGAGTTTTTATTTATGAGTAGGTTCATTAAAATCTTAATAAATTTTACTACGACAAGGATAAAGCGATTACATTTATTTGGCAACCGCTCAAAACTCAAATATGTAGTTTTGTATTATTGCCAGCAGTGAACACATGTGGTGAGCCAAGTATATACCCAAACATAAAGCTAACTAATATTGAAATTAGTACAATCTTTTTAATCATTTTCACCTCTATCTTTTATTTAATGCGGGACAATGTCGCTAAAAGGAAGTGTCGATTTTAACCAAAATGCTGAAGTTCTGTAATTTTAAACCTTCTTCCCGCGTTCGTTTACGGAACTCATGTCCGCTTCCTATCTAAAAAAAGCGTTTTATGCTATAAACGGAGTCCCTCTACAACGTTGCGAAGTCCATTATTTAGAAGCCCTTCCCAGCCCATGTCCATCGTATTTCTAATTTGTAAGTTGGTCATATCAGGGCCTGGACCTGGAATTTTTTCATCAGGTGCTCCCCAGCCTGAGTGGACTAACGTAACTTCAGTTTTGTCCCCTAAATCTTTTAATTCAAAGGAAACAACCCAACCTGCTTCTCCCCATGTAAGAACAACTTCCTTAGGTTCTTCGATTTTTACAACTTTACATGCAGTTGGACCAAAAGGAGATTGAATTGTAAATTCGTGTCCTTCCGTTGGTTGAAAATCATTTTGCATAAACCAAGAACTAATGCCTTCAGATGTAGCAACGGCATTCCAAACTTTATTAATATTCGCATTTAAGGTAATCTCTTTTCGGATTTCTGGTGTTCCCATTTTTTACACTCCTAAAAATTTTTATATGTACTATAAATACTTTACGTATCTTTAGCTAAGTTGTCAAAAGAATGCATTTTCCATTTTTCCATCGTGTTCAATCGTTATGCGATACGTTTGATCTCGCGGTAGCCATAAATCTATAAATCCGTTAGGAAGGGATTTCAATGTTTCGTCTTCAGGTAAGTTATAGTTTAATAAAGTGACAAATCCCCGTCTAATAAGGTATGATTTACTTCAGTTACTATTTGAAGGAGTAAAAACATCATGAAAACATTCAACAAAGTTTATGTGGAAATCACTAGTAGTTGTAATCTGGCTTGTTACTTTTGTCCACCGACTGAACGAGCGAAGCAGTTTATCGAAGTTGAGCAGTTTAATAACGTGTTAGACCAAATCAAACCACATACGGACTATATTTATTTTCATGTGAAAGGAGAGCCCCTCCTTCACCCTAAAATCGATGAACTATTAGATATTAGCGCCGAAAAGGGTTTTAAAGTGAATATTACCACAAACGGTACACTCCTTACTAAAGCCAAAAAGAAAATTTTTATGAAAGAAGCTATTCGACAAATGAACTTTTCATTGCATAGCTTCGATGGACATCCTCATTCAACCGATCGACTACAATACATTACATCTATACTAACTTTTGCAAAAGAAGCGGTCGCAAAAAGTAAAATGATCGTATCATTACGACTTTGGAACTTAGATCAAAACAACGCAACGAACCTTGAAAAAAAGCGTAATCGTGAAGCACTTGAAATCATCGAAAAAGAATTCGGTCTTGATTATCAAATTGAAGAAAAAGTGGTGCCTGGTAGCGGTGTAAAAATAGCGGAGCGGATTTATTTAAACCAAGATCATGAATTCAAATGGCCTGCTTTACATGAAAAAGAAGATGAGGGCCATGGTTTTTGTCATGCTTTAAGAAATCAAGCAGCGATCCTCACTAATGGAACCGTCGTCCCATGCTGTCTTGACGGAGAAGGTGTGATCAATTTAGGAAACGTGTACGAAACGCATTTTTCTGAGATTATCGAGAGTAAACGCGCAAACGACCTTTACGACGGCTTTTCACGGAGACAAGCCGTCGAAGAATTATGCAGAAAATGTGGGTACCGCAAACGATTTGGGTAGTTAGAATTTTTTATGTTTGTCCCGTTAAAGGTTTTAATATAAAAACATTTGAATATAAAAGTAAAAAAGACAAAAACTTATTTCTGGGACTTTTGTATCACAAAATGGAGGAGATCTTTTTGAAAAATGAAAAGAAATTTCTATGGATTTTATTCTTAGGAGCGATTTTTGCGTATCCTTATGTGATTTTTCGGAAATCACCAAAGAAAGATTGGATTATTGTTTTCCTAACAGTAGGATTTATTTCAAGTATTATTGACAAAATACTAACTACTAAAGGGTACCTCAAATAACCTATTACACTTATTGGAAATAAAGGAATAAGTATGACCTTTGATTTATTATTATGTCCTTTAATGAATATAATTTTTAATCAAGTTACGTTAAAAGACGAGCCTATCAACATAATTTTTAAAGTCTTCTTGTTTACTACACCGATGTCCTTGTTCGAAAAATGGTTAGAAAAAAATACAGGATTAATTAAATGGCAAAAGGGATGGGGCTGGTATCATACGTTCTTATCAATTACGTTAAAATACTTAGGTATCCGTTCTTTTATAGGGGGCATTAGAGAATTACGGGCCCGATGCACAGTGACTCCCCGAAAAAGCATTCAAGTGTGAACCAATTTTTGAGGGGACTTTGTGAACAAAAAGGCCTAATACTTTTTTTGAGATTATATTTCAGCATAAAAAAGGATGAAAATAAAGTCAATTAATTCAGCATCAACTTTTTTCTCATCCTCATAAATATTTTTAATTCGACTATTTAGTGGTGGTGGTCTTCTTCAGCAGCCATCGCAATTGCTTTTGTTTCATGAACAGTACCGTACGGATGCTCAGGTGGAGCATAAATAGAATAAAGCTTGATTGGTCGATCACCCGTATTGGTTAGGTTGTGCCATTTCCCCGCAGGCACAAAGATCGCATAGTCTGCATAGGCTTCTTTTTGAAAATCTAAATTAAATTCGCTGTCCCCCATTTGAACAAGTCCTTGACCTTCTTCAATGCGGATGAATTGATCATGGTCTGGATGAACTTCTAATCCGATGTCTTCTCCAACCCCGATACTCATTAAGGTCAATTGTAAATATTCTCCTGTCCATAACGCCGTACGGAAAGTATCGTTTTCCTTAGTAACCTTTTCAATATCGACTACATATGGTTTTGATCCGTAATCTTTTAATCCTTCCTTATTTAGCGCCTCAAATCGAGTAACATTCTCTTTTTCACAATTAGAAGCATGTAGTAACATATTTTGAACAAGTGGATTTTGAGTAAATAAAATATTATTTCGATATTCTTCATAGGCCTTTACTCCTGCTTCGTGGGCCTTTTGCAAACCTTCTCGATAACTTCGAAATGGAACTTGATCGATTTCATACATTGGCTGACTGCCAGTAAGTGAGAAATAAAGGTTAGTATAGTGATTTAAATGGGCCGTTTTGTTTTGTAGTGCATGAATAATGTCATTTTTTTGCTTTTGGTCTGGGGCTACTTGTGCTAATCGATGATAAAGGTCGACTGCTGACGCTTCCTTTTTGATGGCAGTAAGTAGAGTGTCAAATCCTTGTTGATCAGTTCCGTGCTCATTCCTAGACATATAGCCCGAGTGATGCGGTGCGTTACCATAAGCGTAATAAGGGTAAGAATATCCATTAGGCTGATAATTCACTTAGCTCATTCCTTTCATAGGTTTATAAAAACATCATATGCCTATGATAAGAGAATGTACTTGGATTGATATTACTTATTATAAATGGGCATTCAACTCAAAAAACTTTAC
>SKSA01000106.1 GCA_007118195.1 Anaerobacillus sp.
ATAACGGATACGATATTAGTGACTATTTCTCCATTCATGAGGAATATGGCACGATGGATGATTTTGACCGTCTTTTAGAGGAAGCACATTCACGAAATATTAAAGTCATTATGGATATCGTCGTCAATCATACGTCAACAGAGCATGAATGGTTTCAAAAATCAAAGACGTCTAAAGAAAGTCCGTATCGTGATTTTTACATTTGGAAAGACCCTGTGGAAGGTAATGAACCGAACAACTGGATTTCAAAATTCGGCGGTACCGCATGGAAGTTAGATGAAAATACGGGACAATATTACCTACACTTGTTCGATGTTACACAAGCCGATTTAAATTGGGAAAATGAAAATGTACGAGATAAAGTGTACAATATGATGCACTTTTGGTTCCAAAAAGGCGTCGACGGCTTCCGTCTCGACGTGATTAATCTCATATCAAAAGATCAACGTTTCTTAAACGATGATCATTCAGTGGCTCCTGGTGATGGACGTAAATTTTATACAGATGGACCGAGAGTACATGAGTTTATGCAAGAAATGAATGAAAAAGTATTTTCAAAGTACGATGCATTGACCGTTGGTGAAATGTCTTCTACATCGATCGACCATTGCATTAAATACACAAATCCAGAACGAAAAGAATTAAGTATGACTTTTAACTTCCACCATTTAAAAGTAGACTATCCGAACGGTGAGAAATGGGCTTTAGCTGACTTCGACTTTCAATCATTAAAACAAATTTTATCGACTTGGCAAGTAGAAATGCACAAAGGTGGCGGTTGGAATGCCTTATTCTGGTGTAACCATGATCAACCACGCGTTGTCACTCGCTACGGAAATGATGGACAGTATCATCAGCAATCCGCAAAAATGTTAGCAACAACAGTTCATATGATGCAAGGTACTCCTTATATTTATCAAGGAGAAGAGTTTGGGATGACAGACCCAAAGTTTGAGAACATCTCACAATACCGTGACGTAGAAACATTAAACTACTTTAACATCATGAAAGAACAAGGCGTTGCCGAAGAAGAGATTATGGAAATAATTAAACGAAAATCTCGCGATAATTCTCGTACACCTGTACAATGGAATAACTCTGAGAACGCTGGATTTACATCTGGAACACCTTGGATCGGTATTCCGGAAAACTATCGTGACATCAATGCTGAAGCTGCATTAAACGATCCTAACTCGATTTTTTACCATTACAAAGCACTGAACGAACTCCGTAAGCAATACGAAGTTGTTACATCTGGTGACTATCAATTGATTGTAGCTGACCATGAGCAAATTTTTGCATACACTCGCTCTTATCAAGATGAACTATTACTTGTCGTAAATAATTTTTACGGTGAAGAAACAGTTTTCCAATTACCAGATCAGCTACAACTAAACTCGTTTGATAGCAACATTTTATTATCTAACTATGAAAAATCACCTGAGTTAGAAGAAGAAATCACATTGCAACCGTATGAGTCTATCGTTTATCATTTAAAAAAGAAGTAATACTCTAATGTGGGTGATATATGATGAACAATAAATATATTAAAATATACGACGATCTCGTCTCGCTCATCCAAGAAGGGAAGCTTAAAGTTCATGCAAAGCTTCCTTCTGAGCATGAACTAGCCGAAAGCTACGATACAACAAGAGAAACGATACGCAAAGCGTTAAAACTTCTTTCAGAGCATGGTTATATTCAAAAAGTTCGTGGCAAAGGTTCGATCGTTCTAGACGTTAAAAAATTTGATTTTCCAATATCAGGGTTAGTCAGCTTTAAAGAACTAGCTAGTAAAATGGGGCAACGAGCAAAAACATTAGTTCAAAGCTTAGATGTTATCAACCCTAACGACTATTTAAGAGAGCAATTAAAGTTGAAAAAGACCGATAAAATTTGGGAAGTTATTCGTGTTCGACAGTTCGATGATGAAAAAGTAATTCTTGATAAAGATTACTTCAATAAAAAAATGATTACTGACTTAACGATGCAAGTATGTGAAAACTCGATCTATGAATATATAGAGGAAGAGCTCGGACTTATCATTTCTTTTGCCAAAAAAGAAATTACAGTAGAAGAGCCTACGGAAGAAGATCACCAGTTTCTAGACCTTCAAGGCTTCTCCAATATAGTTGTCGTTAAAAACTATGTTTACCTTGACGACGCAAGCTTATTTCAATACACTGAATCGCGCCACCGACCAGACAAATTCCGCTTTGTCGACTTCGCAAGACGAAAATAACCGTGGTGTAGACACCATGTGAGAAATTCACATGGTGTCTGACACCGCTCGTGGACAAACAAGCAAAATGTCCGTCTCTAGTGGACACTAAGTGAAAGTAGAGGGCTCTCATATGTTGTGAGAAGCCCTCTATTTTTTTGTTACCTATATAATTTTCGTATGCTTTGAATCGTCCCGTGAGTAAAACTCCTCTTTCAATATCGAATACACTTTTAAGTCTTGATGTTTCCCTTTAGCAAACATTGCTTTTCTCAAGGTACCTTCAAATGTCATTCCGACCTTTTCCATGACCCGTTCTGAACCAATATTTTCTACAAAACATCGGGCTTGAATTCGAACTAAATCCATTTTTTCAAAACCAAACCCAATTAGCTTTTTTGCGGCCTCTGTTGTGGTCCCTTTTCCCCAATATGGTTGTGCAAGTACGTACCCGAGTTCTGCACTATTGTGGTTTGGATGCCATGAAACAAAATCGACCGTACCGATCAATTTACCATTTTCTTTATATTCAATCCCCCAAGGTGCAACATTATTAGATTCATACTGTTTTAATGCACAATCTAAAAATCTCTTTGTGTCTCCTAAAGTACGATGGGTAGCCCAAGTAAAAAAAAGTAAAAAAGAATATACCTAAAGCGAACTCGTTTCAGCAAGCTGAAATATCGAGAAATCAGATGGAGTCTCGACTCCACCTGATTTAAAGTTCCCACCTACGCTACGCGTTGAGGTGGGGGTCTATAACCCTTAAACCATTTAAGGATTAAATTCTTAATAAATTACTATTTCATTAACTTCTTGTTGCTTTACGAAAGTTTTTGAATAGTTTTCATTAATAATAACGCTCTTTCCGTTAAAGTAGGTATTTCCAAATATTCTTTGTCACTATGAGGATTGCCACCAACAGGGCCGAGACCGTCAATAGTCGCTATTCCTTTTGCCGAGGTAAAGGAAGCGTCAGATCCACCACCGGTCTTTGTGTCAATCACTACTAAGCCGATTTCTTTTCCAACTTCTTTGATGACATTTAACAATTGGACCGTTTGTTCATTTTTAACCATTGGTGGACGATCAATACAGCCGATTAATTCAATGGTCGTTCCACTAACATCCGACACTGCACATATTTCTTTTATTTTTTCATGAATAATTTCTGCTTGTTCAGGTCTAGAAATTCGAACATCAATATGACCAACCGCATTTGGTGACACGGTATTTACAGAATCGCCACCTTCGATTAAACCGACATTAACTGAAACTCCATTCTCATGATCATTTAATTGGTGGAGTTTTACAATTTTATAGGCTAACTCTTCAATCGCACTTCGTCCTTTTTCCGGCTCAATGCCTGAATGAGTTGCTATCCCTTTGACATTAATCGTATACAAGCCGCCTCCGCGCCGTTCCGTCACTAATGAACCGTCTTTTCGAGCAGGCTCCATAATTAACGCATATTTCTTACCCTTTGTTTTTTGTTCAATAAGAGCTCTTGATGTTGGTGAACCAATTTCTTCATCACTATTTAAAATAATTTCAACATTTTTTATTGCCTCATCTTGACATTCCACCAAAGCTTTTAAGGCATAAAGCGCTGTAACTTGACTAGCCTTCATATCTATAACTCCAGGTCCAAAGGCGACATTCCCTTCAATTGAAAATGGTCGTTTATCTACCGTGCCTTTCGGAAACACCGTATCCATATGGGCTACAATTAATATTTTCGGATCTAAAGCTTCTTTATGTTTAATGATTAAATGGTTTCCATGTTCTTCTTGTTCTACTATTTCAACGATAAAACCGTTTTCTTCATACTTTTCCTTTAAAATATTACCGACTTTATCGATTCCTTCTTTAAAATAAGAGCCACTATCAATGTTCACTAATTGCTCAATTAACTTTAACATTTCATTTTTTTTTTTGGATAAATCCTTCATTCTATTCCTCCAAAACTTAATTATTTACAACAATTCCTTGTCCGCTATTAAGTGGATAATGACAAGCTACATAATGTCCATCTTCTTTTTCGATGAGTTTTGGTAAGTCTTCTTTACATTTTGCCTCTGCATATGGACAACGTGTATGAAAACGACATCCTGAAGGAGGGTTCGCAGGACTTGGCATATCTCCTTTTAAAACTACGCGATTTTTCTTATCTCTTAAAGTTGGATCTGGGATAGGAATGGCAGATAATAAGCCTTCCGTGTAAGGATGCATCGGACGTTGAAATAGCTGTTCTTTTGTCGCTAACTCAACTACTTGTCCAAGATACATAACGGCAATTCGATCACTAATATGCTTAACTGCAGGTAAGCCATGAGCAATAAAAATAAACGTTAAGTTAAATTCTTTTTGTAGCTTTACTAAAAGGTTTAAAATTTGCGATTGAATAGATACATCCAAAGCTGAAACAGGTTCATCACAAACCACTAGTTTCGGCTTTAAAGCAATCGCTCTAGCGATCCCAATTCTTTGACGCTGACCTCCACTAAATTCATGGGGATATCTCCTAGAATAAGAACGATCTAAGCCGACAACGTCCATTAATTCTAGAACCATTTCTTCTAGTTTCTTCCCTTGAGCCACACGATGAGTTCGTAAAGGTTCAGCAATTAAATCAAAAACTCTCATTCTTGGATTTAATGAAGAAAACGGATCTTGAAAGATCATTTGAATGTCGGCTCTCTTTTTCCGTAGCTCCTCACTAGACAGTTTGCTTAAATTCATTCCGTCAAAAATAATTTCACCTTCCGTAGGTTCAAGAAGGTGCATAATTAAGTTACCTGTTGTTGATTTTCCACAACCTGATTCACCAACAATTCCAAGAGTTTCTCCTTCTTTGACAAAAAGATCAACGCCATCAACTGCACGTAAATATTGTTTTTTTCTTTTAAACCAGCCTTCAGATACATCAAAACTTTTCTTTAAACCTTTCACTTCTAATAAATATTTCTCTTTTGTTTTCATTTAGAGTGTCACCTCTTCTTCTTCATGTAACCAACAACGAACTTTATGTCCGACAGAGACTTCCTTTAATTGAGGAGCCTCCTCGACACACTTATCCGTCGCATAAGGACAACGAGGATGAAAGCGACATCCTAACGGGAAATCTTGCGGGCTTGGAACCGCCCCCTCAATAGACTGCAATTCTTCTTTAAGTTCATGAATTTTCGGGGTACTATCTAATAGCCCTTTTGTATAAGGGTGCTTCGGCTCACGGAATAAAGTAAATACATCCGTATGTTCCACAACTTGCCCCGCATACATAACAATGACTTTATCTACCATTTCTGCTACTACCCCTAAATCATGAGTAATTAACATAATTGATGTTCCATATTCTCTTGTTAACCCTCGCATTAATTCGAGTATTTGAGCTTGAATTGTAACATCTAGTGCTGTCGTCGGTTCATCAGCAATTAATAATTTAGGATTACATGAAAGAGCCATCGCGATCATTACTCGCTGTCTCATTCCTCCACTCAAAGAATGAGGGTATGAATCAAACACTTTATCAGCTCGTGGAATACCAACTTTTTTTAGCATTTCGATACTTTTTTCTTTTGCTACTTTTTTATTCACTTTTTGATGTAAAATAATAGCTTCTGAAATTTGATTTCCAACCGTAAATATTGGATTTAATGATGTCAACGGTTCTTGGAAAATCATCGAAATCTCATTTCCTCGTAAATTTCTCATTTCCCGTTTAGAAGCTTTTGTTAAATCTTTTCCTTCAAAATTGATTTCTCCACCTTCGATCCGTCCTGGAGAGCCTACTAGACTCATAATTGAAAGTGATGTGACACTTTTTCCTGACCCTGATTCACCTACAACGGCAATCGTCTCACCTTTATTTAACTCAAAAGTAACTCCATCAACAGAAGGAATCACGCCGTTTTCAGTATGAAAGTAGGTTTTTAAATTTTTTACTTGTAATAAACTATTTTCATTTGCCATAGTAGAAACCTCCTTAATTACTTTCGAATTCCTTGAGACCGAGGGTCAAGTACATCCCGCAACCAATCTCCTAAAAATATAATCCCTAACACTGTTACAGTAATTGCTAGTCCCGGAAATGTCGCTAACCACCAGCTTGTCGCAAGATAATCTCTACCATCACTTAAAATACCTCCCCAAGACACTGTTGGTGGTTGAATTCCTAAGCCTAGAAAGCTTAATGATGCTTCTAAAATAATCGTCGTAGCTACACTTAGTGTCGAAATAACAATAAACGTAGAAATTACATTTGGAAGTAAATGTCTTAAAATAATTTTATTGTTTTTTACCCCTATGGAGCGAGCAGCCTTAACAAACTCCCGTTCTTTAATGCTAAGTACTTCACCACGCACTAGTCGAGCATAATTTACCCAGTTGGTTACTCCTAGCACGACAATTAAAGTGATCACACTTGGGCCAAACACACTCAAAATAACTAAAGCGAAAAGAATATTAGGGATTGCTAAAAATGAATCTACTAATCTCATTAAAATATTATCTATAAAACCACCGTAAAAACCGGCAATAAGTCCAACAAAAACACCAATAAAACCTGCGAGTACTACCGCTGATATTCCAACCAATAGTGATACTTGTGATCCATAAATCACTCGACTTAATATATCTCTTCCGAGGTTGTCTGTTCCTAACACATGTTCACTACTGCCACCTTCAAGCCACATTGGAGGCTGAAGCATATTAGCTGGATTTATTTGAGCTGGATCATGTGGTGCTAAAATAGGAGCAAAAATTGCTACAAAGAACATCGTAAATACAATGATAAATCCTACTGTACCTGTTTTACTCATTAACAGGAGTCTAACCCAACGTACAACATTACTTGGGCGCTTTCTAACTACTGATGACTTTGGAATATTGTGATTAGTTGTTGTTTGAGAAATTTGCGCCATCATTATTCCTCCTTTTTTACTTCTTTTGTCCCTATAAATACTTTCTTTAATTCAATCCATCCTGCTCAAATATAAGACTAATCAGAAAATTAATTTTAAAGAAAGTACTCATGGAAGACCGTAAATAAATTGTTATTAATTATATTTGATACGTGGATCTAATAGTCGATAAAGCAAATCTGCGATTAAGTTCATCGTTATTACCATTACAGCAATTATAAATACACAGGCTTGTACGATTGCCATATCGCGTGTATTGACAGCTTGAATTAATAATTGTCCTAATCCCGGCCAAGAAAATACAGTTTCTGTAATTAATGTCCCACCAACTAACGTCGATGTTTGTAAAGCGGTTATTGTTATAACTGGAATGAGAGAATTTCTGAATGCATGTTTTAAAACAACGATTCTGTCTTTGATCCCTTTACTTTTGGCTGTTCGAATATAATCTTGACTTAAAATTTCAATCATACTAGAGCGAATAAGCCGAGTCATTTCCGCGGCAATACCTGTACCGAGAGTTATTGCAGGAAGAAGAACATGTAAAAAAGTACCTCTACCTGATACAGGAAGCATTCCTAATGTTACTGAAAAAATTAAAATTAACATTATTCCTAGCCAAA
>SKSA01000329.1 GCA_007118195.1 Anaerobacillus sp.
CCCTACTACCGTCGTGAGCGAACTTTAATAAAGGCTACTTTAAGATAATTACCTTCCTTAAACTGTTTCATTGTCCTAAAATCATCAGGAAGTGAATATTCCTCAAGAATATTGTACTGTAAATTCGATTCTTTAAAAGCTGCATCGATAAAACCTTTAAACTTTTGCATATCAAATGTTGCACAATTCGTCGAGGCAACGATTACCCCTTGCTCGTTTGTAATCGAAATCGCTTCTTTCAGAAGTTGTTTATAATCTTTCGATGCACTAAAGGTATATTTTTTAGACCTTGCAAAACTAGGCGGGTCGAGAATGACCATATCAAACGACAATTTTTTCTTTACGGCATATTTAAAGTACCTAAACACATCTTCAACAATAATGTCCTGCGCCTCATAATCAATTCCATTCACGCTAAACTGCTCAATCGTCTTCGCTAAACTACGATTTGCCAGATCGACACTTGTCGTTTTTGCAGCGTTACCTAATGCAGCAAAAATCGAAAATGCTCCTGTATATGAAAATGTATTTAGTACCGTTTTTCCTTCTGCATAATGATCACGAATTGTTTTTCTTACTTCGCGTTGATCAAGAAAAAAACCAACCATAGCTCCTTCATTTAAATAAACGGCGAATTTGACTTTATTTTCTTTGACAATGAGCGGAAACTGCCCTCTTTCTCCAGCTACAAAATCATCTTCTTCAATATATTGACCATCGGTATTAAAACGCTTTTTCTGATATACCCCTTTGTAATCAACTAATTTTTCTAACGAATCTAGAACATACTCTTTAAACTGATATATTCCTTCACTATACCAATTGATTAAGTAATACCCGTCAAAATAATCAATCGTTAGCCCTCCAACACCGTCACCTTCAGCATTAAATATCCGGAAAGCAGTCGTTTCTTGATCATTAAAAAACGCCTTCCTTTTATTTAACGCAGTTTTAAGTTTTTTTTCAAAAAACGATGGGTCGATCTTTTCATTTTCATTTTGAGTAAGAACCCAGCCATAGCCTTTATTTTGCTTACCGTAATAACCTTTACCAATAAACGAACCATGATCATCTACGAGCTTAACTAAGACCCCTTCTTTTTTTAACTCATGAAGGTTATTTATCGATTGCTTTTGTATAAGTGGATACCCTGCTTTATATTTTTTAACGAATGTTGATTTTACTTTTAAAACAACTTCAGTCTTCATTTTTCACCAACCTGCTTCACATTTTTATCCTTCTTTATTTTTACATAAATATTAGGGCAATGTCACGTTTGTATTAGAAAGGGTCTGACCCCCACCACTGTAAAGCTTTACCGCAGTGAGGGACAGACCCTATAAAATTTATTATTTATTTTTATTTTTTTCATTTTTTAATTCTTTCTTTAATGCGATATTCTCATCTTTTAAATGTTTTTTTAAGTCCATATTTTCTTCTTTTAGTTTTAATTTTTCTTCTTTAAGCTTTAGCTTCTCTTCTTTCATTTTAAGTTTAACCAGCTTATCTTGGTATAAAATAACATGTTCACGACGCAACTCTTTAAATAAAGAGACGATCATAAAGATCATCACAATTGTGAACGGAAGTGCGGCAATAATCGCAGCCGTTTGTAAAGCTGCTAAGCCACCTGATGCAAGTAACACGGCCGCTGCAGCTGATTGAATTAAACCCCAAATGAGTTTTACTGAGTTTGGAGGATTTAAGCTTCCGTTTGTTGTTTGCATTCCTAGCACAAAGGTCGCTGAATCTGCAGAAGTAATAAAGAATGAACAAATCAGGAAAATAGCAATAACTGATATAAAAGTGCTGAGTGGAAATTGCTGTAAAAGCGAAAATAAGGCTATTTCCATGCCGCTCGTTTCGATGATGTTCATGATTCCAACATTATCGTTCATATCTAACGAAATTGCCGTTCCACCAAAAACTGAGAACCATAGAGCACTAAACAAAGTAGGTACGGCTAAAACACCAATTACAAATTCACGAATCGTACGACCACGAGAAACCCGAGCAATAAATGTCCCTACAAATGGTGCCCAAGAAATCCACCATGCCCAATAGAAAATAGTCCAACCTTGAACCCAATTCGTTTCTGGATTAAAGGGATCCATTCGAAAGCTCATACTAACAATATTTTGAAAGTAATTCCCTAAGGTTTGTGTAAATGCCCCCATAATGTACGTTGTTGGCCCTAAAAATAAAACAAATAACATTAATGATACCGCTAAATATACATTTGTTTTACTAAGAATACGAATACCACGATTTAGTCCTGTCAAGGCTGATAACATATACAAAACCGTAATAATAACAATAATGATGAACTGTGTGGAGAATGAATTTGGAATCACAGTGCTTAATTCGGATAATCCCCCAGAGATCTGCATCGTACCGAAACCGAGCGAAGTTGCCACACCAATAATCGTAGCAACTACAACTAATACGTTAATCGTTGTACCAATTGATCCCTCGACGCGATCACCGATTAATGGACGGAAAGTTGCACTAATAACTCCAGAATAACCTTTTCGAAACTGAAAATAAGCTAAAACGAGCGCGACCATCGCATAAATCGCCCATGGATGAAGACCCCAGTGGAAAAATGAATATCGTAGTGCTTGTCCTGCGGCTTGATATTCCGTTATATTTTCATTTGGTGGAAAGTAAAAATGATACATTGGCTCAGCAACTCCCCAGAACACTAAACCAATACCCATTCCAGCGGTAAATAAGAAGGCAAACCACGTAAGATAGTTATATTCCGGCTCTTCATCCGGTTTACCTAATTTTATTTTTCCATATGGACTAACAATCAAAAATAAAGCAACAATTAAAAATGCACTAGCTGCTAATAAATAAAACCATCCAAATTCAAGTGTTATAAAGCTTTGAATCATTCCGGTCACTTCGTCTAAATTATTAGGTGCAAATGCCCCCCATAATATAAAAATGATTGCGATAGTGGCTGAAATTGTAAATACAGGCGTTAATTTCTTCAATTAATATTCTCCTTTTACATAAAATATTTAGATATAATTTTAGGGTTGTAAAGGTCCGAAGTTACTCGTACGTATTTTATCTATGTAAATCTAATGCTGACAGCGTTATTGAAAATCATCAACAAATCGTTCATTACGTATTTGAGATTCAAATTAAATCTATATAATTACGTAAGCAATAGAACCATTATACAATTATAGTATCTTATCATACCAATAATTTAACTTTATTAACCATATCTTGTAACTCATTCCTCGAATACCAAGCTTTTAAATCGGTTAAAAATCTTTTAGTTATTTTTACCACGAGCCTTAGCTAAATACACCACTTTATCATCTTTAGATTTTATTGGTTTTGAAAACCTTCATCATGATACCACAATAAGAAAAGCTTTTAAATAAATTTTTACGTATCTAAAAGGGTCAGACTCTCAGCACGGTAAAATTATAACGTATTGAAGGGCTGACCCAAGACTATTCAGGTGGAATACTGTTTAATTACGATCATTCATAAGATAATATTTACACAGCCATTCATAGAGTACCAAAAAGCTAAATACTACTATATTTGGAGATTGGGCTTTTACTAAGGATTATGTTACGATACCCCTTCGTGTTTATTTAAGCGAAAAATATAGTGTCTCTTTGAGAGTATAGTAGGAGGATTTTTGTGAATCAAAATAGTAAACTTGATTGGCCTGTCTTGTTAATTAGTGGTGGGCTGTTAGTCATATTTGTATTAACTTCATTGATTAATGCAGATTTTGTAAGTCATTTAGTAAATACTTCATTTGGTTTTTCTGTTCAGTATTTTGGAGCGTTCTGGCAAGTACTAATGCTTGTAACCTTTATTGTGGCGATTGGATTGGCGATCTCTAAATATGGAAAAATCCAATTAGGAAATCGAAAAACTCCAGAAATGAGTACATTTAAATGGATATCGATTATCATGTGTACATTACTTGCTGGTGGCGGAGTTTTCTGGGCTGCCGCAGAACCAATGTATCACTTTTTATCAGTACCACCTATGTTTGATGGTGTTGAAGCTGGGACAAATCACGCGATCGTGCCAGCCATGGCTCAGTCTTTCATGGACTGGGGATTTCTAGCTTGGGCAATTTTAGGTACACTAAGTGCCGTTGTTATGATGTACGGTCATTATCATAGAGGGATGCCACTTAAACCTCGTACTCTTCTTTACCCGATCTTCGGTGAAAAAATTAAAGAGAAAAGTACGCTTGGAACGATGGTAGATGCTTTTTCAGTAATTGCGGTTGCCGCAGGTACGATCGGACCTATTGGTTTTCTTGGTTTACAGGCAGCTTATGGATTCGAAACTCTGTTTGGGATCCCAAATGTTTTCCTAACACAGTTGCTCATTATTATCGGTCTAATTGCGATTGCTTCAATATCAGCGGTAACAGGTGTTCATAAAGGAATACAGTTATTAAGTCGTTTTAATATCATTTTTACCTTTATTCTAATTGTTGTCATTTTAATACTCGGTCCTGGGGCATTTATTGTTGATACGTTCCTTGGGACGATGGGGACTTACGTTCACAACTTCTTAGAAATTAGTCTTTATCGTGGTGACAAAGAATGGCTTGGATATTGGACGGTCTTCTTTTGGGGCTGGTTCATTGGCTATGGTCCGATGATGGCCATTTTCATTAGTCGAATTTCACGTGGTCGTACTTTACGAGAGTTATTCCTTGCAGTGGCGATTATCGCACCAATTGTCACTAACTTCTGGTTCACTGTCGTTGGTGGGTCAGGTATTTTCTACGAATTACTTAACCCAGGATCCGTTTCAGATGCATTAACTAACGGTGGTATGCCAGCTGCGATGATTGCGATTACCCAACAACTTCCAATGGGAACTCTAATGGCAGCAGCTTTCTTATTAGTAACCATTGTCTTTGTTGCTACTACAAGTGATTCAATGTCTTATACCATTTCAATGGCCATTACAGGTAGTGAAAACCCTTCAAGTAGCCTTCGTGTCTTTTGGGCGGTTGTCATGGGAGCTGTTGCGATCATCTTATTATCAATTGGTGAAGGAAGTATTGGCGCATTACAATCATTTATTGTCGTTACTGCAGTCCCTGTTTCTTTCATCTTATTACCAATGATTTGGTTAGCGCCGAAAGTTGCTCGTACATTGGCTATTGAACAAAATATCGTGAAAGAGCAAAAACAAACGTTAAAAAAAGCTAGCTAGTCCTTATTTTAAATGACAGTTTTCACTTGCTTTGTTGTTGCTGAAAAAGAGATTAGAAAAGGTAGAGTGGAATTTTCCACTCTACCTTTTTCAGTATGTAAAACATTTGCCGGCATTTACACCACAGATGGTGCCAGCAAAGAGATACCTAAGAAGATTGCTCTTCTGCATATTCAGGCTTCTCTTTTGGTAAGAAAACTGCCACTAAAAGAACACATACCGTTGCTATAACCGCTAAAATAATGAACACTGAATGAAGTCCTGCCGCAAGAAGCTCAGGTGCTACGTTTGTTCCGTTATTGGTATGACCCCCGATATGGTGATTAAGAACTGCACCAAGAACAGCAATTCCAAGCGTCTGACCTAATGTACGAAGAAATGCATTCGACGACGAAGCAGCTCCACGATTGTTCCAATCAACAGATGATTGAACGATGACTGTAAATACGGTGAACGACAAACCAAATCCTAATCCGATAAAAAACATGATAATAACGAGCATTACATTCGAAGTCGAACTTGTAATGAACGAGAGCGCAATTGTACCAAAAGCAATTAATATGACACCGACGAGGGAGATCGGTTTCGTTCCTACTCGAACGATCAATCGACCACTAATAAATGCTCCTAACGGCCATCCGAGCGACATCGGAATTAATGTCAACCCTGAGGCAGTAGCAGCTAAAAGAAGTACACCTTGCACCCAAAGTGGTAAATACGCCGTTAACCCGATTAAAATGGCCCCGAGTAATAGGCCACTCAAATTCACAATTAATAAGTGACGATTTTTGAACAAGTGAAAGGGTACCATCGGCTCTTTTACCTTTAATTGGACGATGATAAAAATAAGTAAAAACACGAATGCAATACCAAACAACACAATCATCATGCTGTCGTTCCAGGCAATTTCATTTCCACCAGATAACAGAGCGTAAAGTAGTGCTGTTGCTCCAACGATGAACGTAATGGCTCCACCATAATCGATCGAGCGTTTCTTTTTTTCGATTTTTTCTTCTAAATATTTACCGATTAAAAACATTGAAACGAGTCCAAATGGGATATTGATATAAAAGATCCAATTCCACGTAAAGTAATCGACAAAAAAACCACCTACAAGCGGTCCGAAAATACCAGCAATACCCCATATCGATCCAATGATGGCTTGCACCTTTGCTCTTTGCTCGTATTTAAAAACATCCCCTACAATGGTAAAGGTCATCGGCATTAATGCTCCGGCACCAATCCCTTGCAAGGCGCGAAACAAAATCAGCTGCTCCATCGACTGGGAAAGACCACACAAAGCAGACCCGATTAAAAATAAAGTAGCTCCAGTAATAAAAATCTTTTTTCTTCCGAATAAATCGGCAAGTTTTCCAAAAATCGGTGTCATCACCGCATAGGTTAATAAATAAATAGCAAAAACCCAACTAATTAAATCCAATCCGCCAAGATCCATAGTAATCACTGGCATCGCTGTACTAATGACGGTTACTTCGATAGCTGCTAAAAAAGTTGCTATTATGAGTGCTATAGTTATGTTACGTTGATATCGATTCATGATAGTCCTTTCTCGTTCTTTCATTTTAACTCATCCCTATTTTAAAAATTTAATCTTCTTTCTTATTTAGGCGAGCGGCAGCAATGACGTCGTTTGCAGTACTTTCAAGTATCTCTATCATCTTTTCCTCATTAAATTTGTCTGGAAGTAACTCATTTGCAACCATAATCGATAGACCGGTTTGGAAGATTTTCATTTTTAGTAATATCTCTTGAAGCTCTTCATTTGTGAAACTTTTTAGGTCTGCATCTTGTTTCATAAGCTCGATAATATCACTGATACTACCTTGTTCTAATTTTTTAATAAATTTGTTTTGGTTCATCACTAAGTCTTTAAAAAGGACACTATAATGTTTCGCAAAACGAATACTCGCGACCCCGATATCACGAAAAGGATTTCCACTATTTTCTTCTTGTAAAAGTTGTTGACTGACAACAAAAATTTTATTTACTACCTCCTCTGTGAGTTCATCGACATCCTTGAAGTTTACATAGATAGGCGCGATTGAACTTCCTAATTTTTCGGCGACTTTTCTAATCGTGATATTATCGATCCCTTCAATTCTTGCTATATCAAAAGCTGCGTCAACTATTTGTTGTTTCGAAAACTTCTTTTTCGGCGGCATAATTTCTCTCCTTTACGGTGTCTGACACCCCTCGTGGACATTTAAACATTTTGTATTCGTGAGGTGGACACCCTTCCTATTTAAAGATCATGCGTTATATATCATACGTTATATATACAGATCGTAATACATTATTTTTATATTGTAAAGTGTTCTTTACCATAAATTTGTTTTTATTCTTCCCATTTTTACAGATTTTTCGAACGGGAAAGCCCATTCTCTAATACCAAATTACTTTGACAAAAACTGATTTAAACTCGTCCATTTTTCTTTCGCATCATTATAACCAAGCTCGTATAAAGCAATTAAATTTTTCTCATTTCGCTCAATCCGTCCTACGGGAA
>SKSA01000367.1 GCA_007118195.1 Anaerobacillus sp.
AAGCCAATCCACTAATCGCTCTAAACGTTGATTCATTCAGATCACTTCCTATTTCAGTTTTTTATGTATGTATTAAACCTTACCATTTTTCGAGGCAATTGTTAAATAACTCAGTCGTCAAATTACATGTTACAACATGGTGAGGGTAAACCGTTATAGTCGTTTTGTATGAAAAAAAGGCGGATGATTTCATGAACGAGCCTCTGAGATTCGATAGAAGGTCACAGCGAAGAGAAGGAAATCGTCCGCCTTTTACATATTAGATGGTGACGGAACATCGTCATGAAGATTGTATGGAAATACATTTTTTGAAAAATAAGCAGGATTTTTAACGTTTTAAATCGTAATTGTTTGTGTATAAAGGAAAGTGAAATTAAAAAGAAAAAAGCAACAGTCTTTTAGTAACGAACAAATAAAAAGAGGAGTGATAGGATGAAACTAACATATCATGGACATTCTGTAGTTCTTATTGAAACAAATGGTAAAAAGATTATTATTGATCCGTTCATCAATGGAAATGGACAAACGACGTTAAATGCGAGTGAGCTCGAAGTAGATGTGATTCTTCTTACTCATGGTCATAACGACCATGTCGGGGATACGGTTCAACTAGCTAAAAAGAATAATGCCACCGTTGTCGCCCCGTTTGAACTTGCTACATATTTAGGATGGCAAGGGGTAAACGTTCATCCAATGCATATTGGTGGCGCCCATCAATTTGATTTTGGAACAGTTAAATTAACTCAAGCTTTCCACGGCTCCGCTTATGTCGAAGAAGAAACGAAGAAAATCGTTTATACAGGAATGCCTGCTGGAATTCTATTTTCAGCAGAAGGAAAAACCATCTACCATGCGGGAGATACAGCACTGTTTTCTGATATGAAAATAATCGGCGAACGAAACAATGTCGATGTTGCCTTTCTACCGATCGGTGATAATTTCACCATGGGACCAGAGGATGCAGCAGTCGCAGCTTCATGGCTAAAAGCTAAAACGGTCGTACCAATTCATTACAATACATTCCCAGTCATTGAACAAGACCCGAAGGCTTTTGTTGCTATGCTTGAGTCTGGTGTTGAAGGAAATATGTTAGGCTCAGGGGAGACAATTGAGTTATGATGTAACCGTAACGAAATTAAAAATAATTAGTAACATGACTGATTTAATCACTTAATAATCGGGGAGTCCCAAAACAAAGTGTCAGACACCGTTAGGCACCAAAATAGACGGATGTTAAATCTATACATCTATATTTAGTAGTAACGCGTGGTATCAGACACTTTTGGGACACCCCAGCCCTATTAAAGAAATTAGTACGTTTAACTAGTTGGAATAATTTTAACTGTATATAGAAAATAAACCTCTATTAATCATGGGTAAAATAAGGAACCGCTTACAAAAAAGTAAGCGGTTGGTAATTATGCAGCTTTTTTGACTTTTTTTGCTTCAACTTCTTCATTTAATAGTGATTTAAGTAAGGAGTAGCACATTCCAATTGAGATGATTGTAAAAGGAAGGGCGGTTAATAATGAGGCGGTTTGAAGACCTCTTAAGCCACTACTTATAATCAATACACCTGCAATTGCTGCTAACAAAACTCCCCAAATGATTTTAATAGCGAATGTTGGATTTAAGCTTCCATTAGTAGTCATCATTCCTAATACAAATGTTGCAGAGTCAGCAGATGTTATTAGGAATGTGATAATTAGTACAATCGCTATGATGGATAAAATATATCCAAGTGGTAAGTTTTCCAGCATTAAGAAAAGAGCACTTGTTAAATCGGTTTGTACATACTCTGAAATGGCGATACCTTGAAAAAGTTCCATGTGTATAGCAGTTCCACCAAAAATAGCCATCCATATACCAGCAACAGACCCCGGTATAATAAGAACTCCAAAAACAAATTCCCGAATTGTTCGGCCTCTGGAAACCCTTGCAACAAAAGTGCCAACAAAAGGTGACCATGAAATTACCCAAGCCCAATAAAAGATAGTCCAATCCATAGCCCAGTTATCACCATTATATGGATTTAAAGGAAAAGTCATAGCGATTGAGTTTTTTAGGTAATCCCCAATACCTGTTGTAAATCCATTAAGTATAAAAATAGTTGGACCAAGCAACAAAACAATAATCATTATACCTAGAGCCATCGTTAAATTGACATTACTAAGCACTTTTATACCACGATCCAACCCAGTTGTAGTGGAAATGAGGTATAAAACTAAGAGAGCTAATATAATAAGTAATTGTGTAAAAACAGTATTTGGAGTACTAAAAAGGTAACTAAGCCCACCATTAATTTGTAGAATTCCCATACCTAACGAAGTTGCAACTCCAGTGATCGTCGCTATAACGGCTAAGACATCAATTGTAGGTTTCAAAATACTATTTTTATTTTTTAAAATAGGGTCAAAGGCAGAACTAATCAGTCCTTTAGCCTGCTTCCTAAATTGAAAGTAACCGATTGCTAGGCCAATAACAGTAAAGATTGCCCATTGGTGGATTCCCCAATGAAACATCGAGTAGTTTATTGCGATTCGTGCGGCATCTGGTGATTGTGATACTGAGCCATCCGGTGGAGACATAAAATGCATCATAGGTTCAGCAACCCCCCAGAAGACAAGACCTACACCAAATCCTGCACTAAAAAGCATTCCAATCCAAGTGAAAAATGAATATTTAGGCTTATCTTCATCTTTACCAAGTTTGATTTTGCCGTACTTGCTGAGTGCAAGGTAAAAGCAAAAGACAATAAAAAAAGCCGTTGAGATTAAATAAAACCACCCAAAATTATTTGTCGTAAAAGCAAAGATAATATTTGCATTGTTAGCTAGACTATCTGGTGCGAATGCCCCCCAAATAACAAAAAGAACTGTTATTATCATAGAAACCCAAAAAACAGAGCCTAAATTTATCCTGTTATCTTCCGTTGTTTTTTTCATATACGCCTCCTTATTAATGCCGGATAAAAAATGTGATTTCTCTGATAGTTTATCAGATGATAAAATAAATTGAATAAAGAGTAGTTTAATTCCTGGATTTATTCGGTTTCTATAAAACTATCTGTTAGTTCTTAACTAAAAAACGACTTCCGGAAATCCCAGGTGTGGTCATTTCAATAGGATCTAGTATATCTTTCAACTCACCGTTTGTAAATAATCCCCATTCTTCACAGACTTCGATAATTGTTTGGTTAGTTTTTATCGCTTCTTTTACTATTGAAGCTGCTTTTTCATAGCCCAGATGTGGATTTAGGGCAGTTATTACACCATAACTATTTTCGATGTATTCATTACACATTTCGATATTCGCCTTCATATTAATAACCACATAACGATGAAATACATCAATAGCATTTTTTAGAATTTTTAATGATTGAAGCAGATTATGAGCTAATACTGGTACCATTACATTTAACTCAAATTGACCGGCTTCAGAAGCCATACTAATTGTTTGGTCATTTCCGATTACTTGAAAAGCTGTTTGATTTACCACCTCCACAACTACCGGATTTACTTTTCCTGGCATAATAGAGGAACCAGGTTGTCGTGGTGGTAGACTCAGTTCGTTTAAACCGGCATTAGGTCCTGAAGCCATTAGGCGAATATCATTACAAATCTTTGATAGATTTAGAGAAAAAACCTTAAGGTTGGCCGATAAAGAAGTGTATGAATCTGTATTCTGTGTACTATCAACTAAGTTATGGGCAGTGTATAACGGGATATTTACTTGATCTATTAATTCAGTCGTTACTGTTTCAATATAATCAAGGTTTGCATTTAAGCCCGTCCCTACAGCTGTAGCTCCAAGATTAATAGCTAGTAGCCCTTTTGAAGCAAAGAGAATGCGCTCCTTATCTCGCCGTAATACTTCACAGTAGGCGTTAAACTCTTGACCAAGGCGTATAGGAACAGCGTCTTGTAAATGAGTTCTACCTAGTTTGATTACTGCATCAAATTCATGGGCTTTTTTTTCAAATCCATCAATTAATGAAGAGAGGTTGTTTACTAGTTCTATTGTTAATTTATAAGCGGCAATCTTTATTGCAGTTGGAACAGTATCATTGGTGGATTGTGACATATTTACATGGTTGTTTGGTGAACAATGGAAGTAATCTCCTTTTTCTTTTCCCATATATTCAAGAGCTAGGTTAGCTAATACTTCATTCATGTTCATATTAATTGATGTTCCTGCTCCACCTTGAATGGCATCCACTAAGAATTGATCGTTGAATTTTCCTGATTTAATTTCATCAGCGGCTTTTATAAGGTTATTACCAATTTTAGTGTTGAGCATTCTCGTCTTCATGTTTGCGACTGCCGCGGCCTTTTTAATTTCCGCAAGAGCAGAAACTATCTCGTTATGAATGGGAGTTCCTGATATCGGGAAATTTTCAATTGCTCTAAGAGTTTGAATCCCATAATATGCCTCGAGCGGTACTAGTTTTTCACCTAGGGAATCCTTTTCAGTACGGTAAGTCAATAAATTCACCCCCTTTCTTGAATGATAATTTTTCTTACTTATGTCTGATCTGAAGGTAACCATTAGGTAAATGAGTATCTCTTTATTTGTTTGATAATTCAGAAGATACAGTTTAAATATAAACATATTAATAAATGTTAACAATAGTAAGACTGTATGAAGACTTTAATATTTTTTTATTCATTTTTACGAATAGATCACTAAGGTAACCTCATATATACTCGCTTTTAAATGGTAATGTTTATAGATTTCTAAACATTATTAAAAATTTTAGGGAGGTTGCCTCTATGGAGAAATCTTTTGAAGATATTACCATCCGAAATATTTGGGAGGCCCGTAAAAGAATAGCAACGATTATTAATAAAACACCACTCATTAAGTCCACCATCCTTTCTGAAATAACGGGGAATACAGTTTATTTAAAGCTGGAAAATGTCCATGAAATTGGGGCTTTTAAGGTTAGAGGTGCTGCAAATAAAATTTTAAGTCTTACATCTAAACAACAAGAACGAGGAGTAACAACATTTTCCACGGGGAATCACGGTATGGCAGTAGCATATGTTGCCAATCAGCTAGGTATCAAGTCTGTTGTCTGTATTTCTAGAAGAGTGCCAAGAGTGAAAGTCGATAATCTTAAAAGATTAGGAGCACAGGTTGAAATCATTGGAGATAGCCAAGATGAAGCTGCAGAACGTTGTTATGAACTACAAAAAACCCTTGGGCTAACGTTAATTAAACCTTTTGACGATCCAGATGTAATTGCGGGACAAGGGACGATAGGTCTTGAAATAATTGAAGAAAATCCAGAAGTTGATACAGTCGTCGTTCCATTGTCGGGTGGTGGCTTATTAGCAGGTGTTTCATTAGCTTTAAAATCTATGGATTCTTCTATTCAAGTAGCAGGTGTATCAATGGAACATGGGGCTGTAATGTATGAGAGTTTAAAAGTAAATAAACCAGTATTACTTAAAGAGGTAGAGACATTAGCAGATAGTTTGTTGGGAGGAATTGGTCTTAATAATCGTTATACATTTAACATGGTCAAAAAGTATATGGATGATGTTGTTCTTGTTACAGAAGAGGAGATTGCAGAGGGATTGATTTTTATGCTAGATAAACATCGTATGGTAGTTGAGGGAGCTGCAGCAACAGGTGTTTCTACCGTATTAAAACAGAAATTAAAAAAAACTGGTAAAAATATTGTAGTTATTATTTCAGGGTGTAATGTTGACCTCTCAGTTGTGACAGATATTTCTGAAAATTATATTTCAAAAATAAAAAGCTAGACTGTGTAATTATTTTAAATGTATAATTTGTATCACAGAATACTATAAGTATTCTGAAAGTAGGGAGGATGAAGTAGTGAGTTAGTTGGGGGTGATTATAGTATGAACTTAACAATGGCAGATATTATGAAACTTGATGTTATTTGTGATGCCCAAATTAAAACAGCGGAGGATAGTTTAGTAGACAAGGAAGTAGAGTGGGTATCAGTGATTGAAACTCCAGTAGAAAATTTTATTCGTAAAAACGAATTTGTGCTTAGCTCTGGTATTGGGTGTGGCCATGATACGGAATTATTTAAAGAGTTTGTTCAAGATGTTGTTAATTCTGAAGCTTCTGCACTTGGGATTGCTACAGGAAGATTTGTATATGATATTCCTCATGAGGTGGTGCAACTAGCAGAACAAAATAATTTTTCAATAATTGAAATCCCATGGGATGTTCGTTTCTCAGATATTGCTCAAGCAGTAATGAAGGAAATTAGTAATTTACAACAAAAAGAGCGAGAACGTTCAGAGCAACTACAACAGCAACTACTTAATCTTATCTTGCAAGGAAGAAATTTATCGGAGTTAGCTACCTTTGTTGAAAAGGAAATAAAGAGTCCAATAGTTATTACAGATAGGATGGGTAAATTAAAAGGGAAAAGCAGACATTTCCAGCGTTATGAATTGGAATGGCAAAAGTATATACAAAATAAAATCCTTCCACAAGTTTCGCTTGAATTAGATAATTCACATCATCCGTTACATACAAAATTCCAGAAAATTAATCTTGATAAAAGAAGTGTACTGCAAATTCAAATTATTAACTCTACTAGTCAGGTTCAAGGATATTTATTTGTTCTTTTAAACGAAGGTTCGTTTGATATATTTTTAACTAATGAAGTAGTAAATCTATTAGAACATGCTGTAACAGCCTCAGCATTTTGGTTTTTACGCGAAAATGCGATCCAAGAAACAGAAATGAGATTAAGGGACGACTTTATTTGGAACCTAGCAAAAGGAGAAATAGCGTCTCGAGATGAAATTCTTTCAAGGTCAAATTCACTAGGCTATGATGTTACTGTTCCGTATGTTTGTATCATTGGTTATCCGGAAAATCTTGAAACTCTATATAAAAAGAATCGGACGAAACATGCATCGTATAAGGCTTGGCATCAGAGTATGATCCATTATATAAAAGAAGAAGTACTTCATGCAGGGTATTCTGTTAATCGGAAAACTATGTTGACGTACCAAAAAGAAGAGTTGATTATTTTTCTAGAAGTACCAAATGACCGCAAAAATGAAACTGTAAATAATTTTTTAGATTTATTAGAGAGAAGACTAAAAAATCTATTGCCTGGTGTAGTTATTTCGTGGGGAATCGGAGAACACCATGAGGGGATAATGAATTTTCGTGATAGCTTTAATGATGCACAAGTTGCACTAGAGATTGGGAGGAAACAAAAAGGTTCTGGATATCGTATGAATTTTATAGATACACGTATGGACCGTATTCTCCTTAGCCTTGCCAAACATTCAGAAATCAAAGGTATTATAACTGACACTTTAGGTGAACTAGTAAAATATGATGAGGAACGAAACATGGATTTAATTGGGACTTTTATTGCTTATAATCGAAATCAAGGCAATGTAAGTAAAACTTCAAGGGCATTGAATCTACATAGGCAATCATTACTTTATCGATTACGTAAAATCGAAACGCTAACAGGGCTTACTCTAGTAGATCCTGACGATCTCTCACTTCTTGATTTGAGTATAAAGATTTGGTTAATCGGATTTGATAATGAAAAAAAATAATGTTATAAAAATTGGAGGAAAAGTATATGGAAACTGGTACAGAACGAGTAAAACGTGGAATGGCTGAAATGCAAAAAGGTGGCGTAATAATGGATGTTATTAACGCTGAGCAAGCAAAGATCGCTGAAGAAGCTGGTGCAGTGGCTGTAATGGCTCTTGAAAGAGTACCTT
>SKSA01000306.1 GCA_007118195.1 Anaerobacillus sp.
GAAGTTTACGAGCATGAAATGCCAGGTGGACAGTATAGTAATCTCCAGCAACAAGCAAAAGCAGTTGGCTTAAAAAATCGTTGGGATGATGTTAAAAACATGTACCGTTATGTTAATGATATGTTTGGAGATATTGTAAAAGTGACACCATCGTCAAAAATTGTCGGTGATATGGCGCTTTATATGGTTCAAAATAATTTAACAGAAGAAGATATTCATGAACGTGGCGAAACCCTCGACTTCCCCGATTCGGTCGTCGAATTTTTTCAAGGTTACTTAGGTCAGCCATACCAAGGGTTTCCGGAAAAATTGCAGAAAACGATCTTAAAGGGTAAGCCTGCAATTACCGAAAGACCAGGAGTGAATCTTGACCCCATTAATTTTGATGAATTAAAGGAAACTTTATATCAAACGTTAAATCGTAAAGTGACAAGTTATGACCTTCTTTCTTTTGCTCTTTATCCGAAAGTATATACAGAATATGAGAAGTTCCGCGATCGATTTGGAGACGTTTCGGTTCTTGATACACAAACATTCTTTTACGGTTTACGACTTGGTGAGGAAATTGAAGTGGAAATTGAACAAGGTAAAACTTTAATCGTTAAAGTTATTTCCGTTTCTAAGCCACAAGACGATGGAACAAGGATTGTTTATTTTGAATTAAATGGCCAACCGCGTGAAGTGATGATAAAAGATCAAAATGTTAAGACTAGCATTGCCTCAAAGGTAAAAGCTGATAAATCCAACCCTTTTCATATTGGTGCTTCTATGCCAGGGACAGTGTTAAAAACTTTAGTCGTAAAAGGTGATAATGTAAAAAAGGGGGATCATTTAGTCATTACAGAAGCCATGAAAATGGAAACAACCGTTCAAGCGCCGTTTGATGGGGTTGTGAAAGGTATTCACGTAACAAGTGGAGATGCTATTGAAACAGGAGACTTATTAATCGAGGTAATAAACAGAAATTAAACAGTGGAAAGTGCCCTAGGTAAGGGGTACTTTCTTTTTTTCGTCCATAAGGTATAATAATTTTATATAATCGTTTAAAGATAATAGTTACCATTAATTCCAACAAGAAGATATATTTTCCTAGATAAAGAGAATGAAAATAAAGATTGTAGGTGTTTACATTGTTAAAAAAACAAGTATTTAAAGAAGAAATTAAGGATTATTTAATAAGTATGATTATGCAAGGTGAGTATAAGTCAGGAGACCGGTTAATCGAAACGAAGATTGCCAAAAATTTAGGTGTTAGTCAAGCCCCAGTACGTGAAGCGATACGTGATTTGGAACAAATGGGTATATTAGATATTGTACCTTATCGAGGCGCATGCATTCGGACATTTTCGATTAAGGATTTAAAGGATGCATATATCGTTAGAGGGGAATTAGAATCATTGGCGATCAGAGCAGCAGTAACTTTACTAACGGACAGAGACATACAGGAACTTGAAGAAATTTATGAAGCAATGATTAAAGCAGATGAATCTGGTGAACTTCATGAACGTGTCGCTCTCGATAATAAATTTCATGAAATTATTGTAAAAGCAGCCCAAAATAATATATTAGAAAAAGCATGGAGAACTGTAAGTATCACTCAGTGGGCGTATTTCTCTTCTTTTCAGTTTAAAGAAAAACTTAAAATTCTCGAATGGCATCAACCAATTATTGAGGCGATCAAAGAAAGGGATGCTGATAAAGCAGAGAAGACAATATATAAACACTTTTTAGATCTACAGAACATGCTAGATGAAAATTAACATAACAAAAATAATTAAATTTACTAAAGAGCAAAGTTAGAATTCTAACTTTGCTCTTTAGTATTTTAAAAACATTTTTTGATGGTGTGAAGTAAAGGAATGAAATGCGCCTTTAAAAAATAAATTGCAAATTTTCAGAAAAATGATTGATTTTTTCTGAAAAGGCTCATATTATAGATTATATATAATCGATTAAATATAAAAATCGGTTTTTAAATCTATTCTAGGAAGGAGGGGGCCATGGAGAAAAAATTAGTTAAGTATTTTTTCCAGTAACCGTAGTCAAAAACTAAAAAATAATACGGAGGGGATCAAATGACTAAGAAAATTGTAAGCGTTTTATTTTTGTCGTTATTCATTTTAATAGCTTTAGTTGGTTGTGGGGCAACTGACAGTTCAACAGGTAATGAAGGGAATAAAGAAAATAACGGAGATGAAAAATCGAATAATGAAATACTTATAGGTATTACTCAAAATAATGTCGGCATCGACAGTTATCAGACAACTTATGAAAATGCATTTAAAGACCATGCTGAAGATTTAGGGGTTCGTACGATCGTTCTAGATGCGGGTGGCGATGTTGCACGTCAAATAAATCAAATGGAAGATCTAATTCAGCAAAATGTTGATGTGATCATCGTTTGGCCGGTAAATGGAAAGGCAATTGTTCCTGCAGCGAGGAATGCAAAAGAGGCTGGAATACCAGTGCTAATTACAAATTCACCAATAGATGAATCTGGGTTTGATATGGTTAGCGGTTACACAGGACCAGACAATGTTTTACAAGGTAAATTAGCTGCTGAAATGATGATAGAGGCTCTAGGTGGAAAAGGTAAAGTGGTAGAGATTATGGGTTTACCTGGATATGTGACATCAGCGGAACGTTCTCAAGGGTTTCGTGAGGAGATTGAACAAAATTCAGAAATTGAAATAATTGAAACACAGCCTGGTGACTGGAATAGAGAAAAAGGGCAAAGAGTAATGGAAGACTTCTTAACTAAATATAGAGAAATTGATGGGGTATATAGTGCTAATGATGATATGGCAGCAGGAGCTATTAATGCATTAAAAGAATCCGGGCGTCTAGAAGATGTCAAAATTACTAGCTCAACGCTTTTTGCTGTTGGTTACGATGCAATTAAACGTGGTGAATTGTATGGTTCAGTTCAACAATCACCTGTGGAAGACGCAAAGCTTGCACTTGAAACAGCAATAGATATAGCTCTTGGAAAAGAGGTTCCATTTTTTAATTATTTTGAAACACCAAAAGTTACAGAAGAAAATATTGATCAATTCGAAAAACCAATTTTTTAGTACGATTATAAATATATAACATAATAGAGCCAGTTATCACAGTGCTGTTTGATACTGGCTCATTATCATATTTTACGGATTAAACATAAAATTTTAATAAAAAAGTGGTTAAGAGGAAAAGGATAATAGAAGAGGAGGCATAATTAAACATGGGGGTTTTAGATTTATTTCGACTTGATGATCAAGTAGCATTAGTTACTGGTGCTGGCCAAGGAATTGGGCGAGAAATTGCAATGGCTCTTTCTGAAGCAGGAGCTAGATTAGTAGTTGCGGATATAAATAGTAACAACTTAGAAAGAACTGCAGATGAAATCAGTAAAGTTGGGGGTGAGGTGCTTCCCATAGTTATTGATTTGAAATCTCAGAATCAAGTAGAAGAAATGATTGCGAAAATTATTTCACACTATGGAAAGTTAGATATTTTAGTGAACAATGCAGGTTTAAATAAAAGAATAGCTGCCAAAGAAATTAAAATGAGTGAATGGGATGATGTGGTTGATTTAAACTTAAAAGCAGCATTTTTCTGTTGTCAAGCTGCAGGTAAGGAAATGATTAAAAATAAAAAGGGAACTATTATAAATCTCGGTTCAATATCCGGGGTAATCATCAACAAAGAAATTTCACAAGTTGCATATAGTGCGGCAAAAGCAGGGGTTATTAATTTAACAAGAGCTTTAGCTGCGGAATGGGCGCCTTATCATATAAGAGTAAATTGTATTAGTCCAGGATTAACCTTAACGCCTCAAGTGGAAGGTGATTTTGTGAAGAATGAGTATATGAGAAATTTAGTGATAGAAAATACACCAATGAGAAGGTTCGCAAATCCTAGTGAAATTGCTTCAGTAGTCGTTTTTCTCGCATCCAACGCTTCCAGCTTTGTTAATGGTCATAACTTAATTAGTGATGGTGGGTATACAATTTGGTAAACACGGATCAATGGCGAGACTATGTAAATATTTATTTATAGTGAAATAAATAAAATCTTTAGAAAATTCTTGCTTTATATCAAAAAAAGTAATAAAATTTAAGATAATAGATAATCGATTATTTATATTAGAAGAGGGGGTGATTGATTGAATATGGAATCTAAAACACTGTTAAATAAGCGAGTTTTAAAAGATGAGGTGAAGAATTATTTATCTGAGAGAATTATTCAAGGAGATTATAGTTCGGGAGAACGCCTTATAGAAACACAAATTGCCAAAAATCTTGGAATTAGCCAGGCGCCAGTAAGAGAGGCTTTACGCGACCTTGAGCAAATTGGTTTAATAAGAATTGAACCTTATAAAGGGGCCTATGTACACCAATTCTCCATTCAAGATCTAAAAAATGCGTATACGGTTCGATCTAAATTAGAGGTATTAGCAATTGAATATGCTATACAAAATATTCGTGATGATGAGTTACAAAAGTTAAATGATATATACGAACAGATGCTTATTATTGATACTTCAGGTGACATACAAAAGCAAATCATGTTAGACATAGAGTTCCATGAAATCATAGTTAAGGCATCGAGGAATAATGTTTTAACAAAAGTTTGGGAATCGGTAAGCATAGCTCAATGGACGTACTTTGGAACATTGTATCACAAGAAATATAATGCTATTAAGTTAGTTGAAAGGCATCTACCGATTATTGAAAGCCTTTACAAAAAGGATGCTGAAATGGCCAAACAAACGATCCATACACATTTTGGAGAGCTTCAAGAACTTCTAGAAAAATCATGATTAAATAGCGTAACTAGCAAAATGGGTAGTCTTTCATAACATTTTTATAATCGATTAAAGATTATATCGATAAAAACTAGAAAAATATAGGGGAGTGAAATTGATTGCAATCAGTCTTCCATAAAAATAGGATAATAACTCTATTAAAAGAACAAGGAATAGTTATTGCGTTTATTGTACTAATCAGTAGTATAGCGCTTGTTTCAGACACTTTCTTAACCACTGAAAACATGTTATTGGTACTTCGGCAAGTATCAATCATAGGAATTATGGCTATTGCAATGACTTATGTAATTATTGGGGGGAACTTTGATTTATCAGTAGGGTCATTACTCTCCTTAACAACTGTACTAATGGTCGACTTGCACGATAAAGTTGGTCCATTAGGAGCGATCATCATTGTATTAATTGTGGGACTGACCATTGGATGCATTAATGGCCTTCTCATTGGATTTTATAGCTTAAACTCTTTAATTGTTACGCTTGGAATGCTACCTGTATTACAGGGGATTACATTGATTTATTCTGGAGGTAAGAATGTAATTATTCAAAATCCAGAAGCAACTTGGTTCTCTATCTTTGGAAGGGGCTTCATATTAGGTATACCAGTTCCAGTTATTATCTTCCTAGGGATGGCACTAATCTTTGGAATTGTATTAACAAAAACGATTTACGGACGAAAGTTATTTGCAGTAGGTGGTAATCAAATTGCTAGTATGTTTGCGGGGATTAGAAGCAAATCTGTTATCTTTAGCACATTTTTGATTTCTTCTTTTGCAACATCGATCGCAGGTATTATCATGGCATCAAGAGTTATGTCTTCACAAAATAACATTGGCCAAGGTTATGAATTAACCGTCATCGCAGCTGTAATCTTGGGTGGTACTAGTTTACTAGGAGGTTCAGGTAGTATCTTCAAAACTGTTATTGGAGTATTAATTATTGGCTTTGTAAACAATGGCCTTATTATGCTCGGGTTTCCTTACTATACTCAGTGGCTAGTAACATGGGTAATTATCATTTCGGCGGTGTGGATTGACCTTTCATCAAAAAGGGGGCACGTATTTGCATGAAGAACGCTGTACAAAATTCAGTTCAACCCAGTGAGGTTCCAATTAAACAATCACCAAAGGTATTAAACCCTATTTTAGAATTTTTAAAAGAGCAACCTGTATGGATTGTTGTAGTTGGCTGTCTTATTTTCTTTAGTTTCTTAAGTCCCCACTTTCTAACCGTTCAAAACTTAACCAATATCCTTTTACAATCTTCAATTATTGGATTTATGGCTATTGGTATGACCTACATTATGATCAACGGAAATATCGATCTATCAGTAGGGGCGACGATGGCATTAGCCGCAGTTCTAGTTATTGGTCTACAACCATTTGGATTAGTATTTGCTATTGTTATTAGTTTACTAGCTGGGATGGCAGTTGGGGCATTGAATGGATGGTTTGTAACGAAAGTAGGAATAAACGCTTTTGTCGTAACGCTTGGGGCGATGATCGGTGTAAGAGGACTTGTATTTGTTTACACAGGCGAACAATCGTTAGTGGGAGAAAATTTCACATTTGCTGATCTAGGTGCTAGTTATATCGGTCCGCTTCCACTAATCGTTGTTATCTTTCTTGTAACCGTTTTCTTAGGTGAATGGGTTTTACGTAATACACCACATGGAAGAAATGCTTTTGCGGTTGGTGGGAATTATGAAGCTGCAGTAAATGCAGGGATTAAAGTAAAAAAGCATATATTAATTAACTTTATTGTCATTGGTTTTGCCGCAGCATTAGCGGGCATTGTCTTAGCTTCAAGAATGAATGCAGCAACTCCAACACTCGGTATGGAATACGAACTTTGGGTGATAACAGCCGTTGTCCTTGGTGGTACGAAATTGACTGGTGGTTATGGAAGTGTGTTACGTACATTTGGCGGGATACTAATCATCGGTATTCTCCGTAACGGTATGAATTTATTAAATGTTCAAGCTTATTATGTTTTGTTAATCATGGGTCTTATCCTGATTACAGTCGTCTTCATAGATAAGCGCTTCGGGAAAGTTAAATGATTTTTTGGGAGGGGATTATATGTCAAATAAATTAATATTTTCAGTATTTACGATTTTATTATTGATTTCGATAACTTTAATAGGCTGTAGTAATAATAGTGAAAGTCAAGCAAAGGAAAATGAAGTGAAAACGAAAGATAATATTGTGATCGGTATTACTCAAAATAATGTCGGAGTAGATAGTTATCAGACAACCTATGACAAAGCTTTTAGAGAATATGCAACAGAACAAGGGGTACAAACATCAGTATTGGATGCAGGTGGAGATGTGGCTCGTCAAATTAGTCAAATTGAAGACTTCATTCAACAAAATGTTGATGTCATTATCATATGGCCTACAAATGGTAAAGCTGTAGTACCGGCAGTTAGAAATGCTCAAAGAGCTGGGATACCCGTTCTGATCACAAACTCAAAAATAGATGAGTCAGGGTATGAATTCATTGCAGCATTTTCTGGTCCAGATAATGTAACACAGGGACGCAATGCAGCTGAAATGATGATTGAAGCATTAGGTGGTACAGGGAAAATCGTCGAAATTACCGGACTACCAGGGTATACAACTGCTGTTGAAAGATCAGAAGGTTTCCATGAAGTAATTGAAGCTCATGGAGGAATAGAAATTATCGAAAGTCAACCTGGAGATTGGAATCGTGAAAGAGCTCAAAGAGTCATGGAAAATTTCTTAACGAAATATCCAGACATTGATGGGATTTATGCAGCTGATGATAACATGGGCGTGGGGGCACTTAATTCAATTCGTGAAAGAGGTCTACAAGGTAAAATAAAAATTACAGGAGCTACACTATTTGGTGACGGATATGATGC
>SKSA01000079.1 GCA_007118195.1 Anaerobacillus sp.
ATTCCTCCTCAGTTAAGGTCAAATTCTCATTTTCTAAGATGTTTGTCTCTTCATCTAAACCGAAAGCAACGTTCGTTTCAATCCATTTACGGCGAGGTTCAACTTTGTCCCCCATTAACGTCGATACACGGCGCTCCGCTCTAGCGACATCTTCAATCTTGACGCGTATAAGCGTTCTCGTTTCTGGATCCATCGTCGTTTCCCATAGTTGAGTTGCGTCCATCTCTCCAAGACCTTTGTAACGTTGAATTGTATAGCCTTTTCCTACTTTTTTCAAGGCTTCTTTTAAGCCGTCTTCATCCCATGCGTATTCGACCACTTCTTTTTTTCCAGAGCCTTTACTCACTTTATATAAAGGTGGAAGTGCAATATATACTTTACCCGCTTCAATTAATGGGCGCATATAGCGATAGAAAAACGTTAGTAATAATACTTGTATATGAGCACCGTCAGTATCCGCATCCGTCATAATAATGATTTTGTCGTAACTAATATTTTCGATGTTAAAATCTGCACCTACATCAGCACCAATTGCATATATGATTGTACGGATTTCTTCATTTTTCATAATATCAGCAAGTTTTGCTTTTTCGGTGTTGATAACTTTCCCTCGAAGTGGAAGCACCGCTTGGAATTTACGATCACGGCCTTGCTTTGCCGATCCTCCGGCAGAATCTCCCTCAACTAAATAAAGTTCATTTCTACTTGGGTTTTTCGATTGAGCGGGTGTCAGTTTTCCGCTTAAAAGAGCATCTTTCCGCTTTGACTTTTTGCCGCTGCGAGCATCTTCACGAGCTTTCCTCGCCGCTTCTCGTGCTTGAGCTGCTTTGATCGTTTTCTTAATGAGTAGCGAGCTTATATCAGGGTTTTCTTCTAGGAAAAACGATAATTGTTCACTAACTACAGCGTCAACAGCACTTCTCGCCTCAGGCGTTCCAAGCTTTCCTTTCGTTTGTCCTTCAAACTGAAGCTTTTGCTCGGGAACACGAACAGATACAATCGCTGTAAAGCCTTCACGAATATCAGAGCCATCTAAATTTTTATCTTTTTCACGAAGAAGGGCTGTTTTTCGGGCATATTCATTAATAATTCTCGTCATTGCCGTTTTCGCACCAAGTTCATGCGTTCCACCATCTTTCGTTCGCACGTTATTTACGAAGGAAAGAACGTTTTCTGTATAAGCATCGTTAAATTGAAAGGAGAATTCCACCTCAATCTCTTGGTTTTTGCCTTGGAAAAAAGCAACTGGATGCAATGTTTCTTTTTCTTCATTTAAATATTCAACAAATGCCTCAATTCCATTTTCATAATGAAAAATTTCATGTTGGTCATCTTTTCCTAATCGAGTGTCTTTTAGTTCGATTTTCAGACCTTTTAATAAAAAGGCGGCCTCTCGCAAACGTTCTGTTAACGTTTCAAAGTTGTACGTTATTATACTAAAGATCGTTGGATCTGGTTTAAAGTGAATAGTCGTTCCAGTTTTTTTCGTTGTTCCTTTTTTCTCTAATGTCGTAACTGGCTTTCCACCATCTTCAAAGCGCTGCTTATAAATAAAGCCGTCACGCTTAATTGTTACTTCAAGCCATTCTGAAAGAGCATTAACGACCGATGCACCTACACCATGAAGACCACCACTCGTTGAATAGCCACCTTGGCCAAATTTCCCTCCGGCATGAAGAACCGTTAAAATGACTTCTGGTGTTGGTTTGCCCATTTTATGCATTCCTGTTGGCATACCACGACCTGCGTCTTCCACACTAATACTATTATCTTTATGAATTGTTACTTTTATCTCATTTCCGTATCCCGCTAACGCTTCATCAACGGCATTATCCACAATCTCGTATACGAGGTGATGTAATCCTCTCGAGTCTGTACTCCCGATGTACATCCCAGGACGCTTTCTAACAGCTTCAAGTCCTTCTAGTACTTGGATGGCATCATCGTTATAATCAAATTTTGCTTTCGTTGCCAAATAAATAGACTCCTTTCACGACTACTTGTTTTTTTGATTAGTAAAATTAATATAATTGCAGTTTCGTTAAATTAAATATAATACGAACAATCGTTTCTATCAATCAAAACTTTATTTTCCCATCTTACTTTACTCGAATACTGTCCTTATTTACAATACTGCTTAAATCCTTATTTTTCAAGCTTGTTTTCCATTAAAACAGAAAAGAGACTGTCCGATTATGGTCTAGTCACTTCGATAAAGTTCTATATGTAGTTTCGTAATGCACAGGAGATCTACATATAGTATCTTAGTTACAGACGTATTGTTTTTCGGACAATCTCTTTTCTATTTTTAAAATTATTTCGTTAATGCATGCTCGACTTTAATGCAACGATCCATAATTACTTTTATTTCGTGCTCTTTTAAGTAGTTATAGGCATTGTCGTTAGCGACTCCTTGTTGGGCCCAAAAAACATTTGCGCCAATTTCTACTGCTTCTTTCGCAATTTCAGGAAGAAACTCACTTTTCCTAAACACATTGACGATATCAACTGTTCCTTCAATATCTTTTAAGGAAGAAACGGCTTTCACACCGAGAGCCTCGTCAATGACGGGGTTTACTGGAATAATTTCATATCCAGCATTTTGCATCGCTTCTGAAACCATATAAGAGGTCCGTTCAGGGTTATTAGATAAACCAACGACAGCGATCCGTTTTGAATTTGATAGGATTTCTTTAATTTCACTTCTTTCAGGATTAATAATGGTCAAGTCGCTCACACCTTTACTAAAATATTTTACCCTCACCCGTATTGTAACCAAAAGTTGGATAAAAATAAAGAAAAGATTAAGACGGCTCTTTAACAATAAAGATCGGAATTTTTACCTTTTTCACGACTTTATAACTTACACTTCCTAACACATATTGTTGAAGTGTTGTTAGTCCTCGACTACCAATGATCAAAACGTCATAATGACCACTATTCGCAAATGCTATAACTTCTTGAATTACATCTCCAGAGATAACCTCGACTGAATAAGGAATATCTCCTTTTCTCAGTAGTTCTTTCGTACGTAATAGTTGTTCATAAGCAACACTTTCTTTTTGGAAAAAAGATAGCTTTTTAAAGCTTTCAGGAAGTGCATCTACAATATGAATGAGTGTTAAATGAGTTTCTTTACAAAGCTTTGCTAAACTAATCGCTTTTTCTGTGGCAACCATCGAAGCTCTTGACCCATCGGTCGCTACTAATATATTTTTAAACATACTATTTCCCCCAATGATGATCCAAACGGCGCTCTTAAGCAAACAGTAGGGCTAAAGTTTCGCTATACTTTAAGGATCAAAAACTTAAAGATAAAAAAACTATTTATTACATACATATGCAAAAATAATGAATTCTCCTCAATCATTAGGGGATTTGTTTCGATTTAAATGATGTTAATTAAACTTTATTCGTCCGAATCACTGTTTAATACTGAATCTAGAGCTTCCCAACTTTCATCATTTGCGAAAAATCGATTCCAGGAAGCAACTCCGGCTAAATTATATTCATGAACCATTTGTCCACGTCTAGCGATTGAATCAGCATTTTCGATCCAAATTTTATACGTTGCACGCTCATCCTCGTCATAATATTCTACATAATCTTGACCACTATTCTCGTCATATTCAGGTGTTAAAACTCGTTCTTCGATCCAATCTTCCACTGCTCGCATACTTAATGCTCGAGAAGAAACTTCAATATTGCCACCTTCTGTTTCTTGTTCCTTCCAAATTCGAGTGTACGTTGGGATGCCTAATATTAATCTATCATTCGGAATTTCTTCAAGAAGTCTCTCTAAGTTTCGTTGAACCCAAGGGAAGGAAGCAACACTTCCAGCTAATGGAGAGGATCCCCAATGCTCGTCATATGCCATTACAACCATATAATCAACAATTTCAGCTAACGCTTTTCGATCATAAAACATTGACCACATCTCACTTGAAGAAATAAATGTAATGTCCATTGAGATAATTAGCCCTGCTTGGTGTGCTAGTGCAGTTAATTCTCTAACAAATTGAGTGACTAAATCTTTATCTTTCAAAAATACGTTTTCAAAATCAACGTTAATTCCTTCTAAATCATACATTTCGCTATACTGTAAAAGTTGTCTGATCATTTTTTGTCTTGTCTCAAAATTTTGCAAAGCAACATGCGTTTTATCAGGGTCAAAATCATTCGAAAATAAGCCCCAAATTTGATAGCCACGTTCTTTCGCCCATTGGACATAAGTCATTGAGGCCAAACTATGAATATCTCCATCTTCATTTTTTAACTTAAACCATGTCGGTGACACAACATTTATTCCCGGCAATTCAGGTAATTCGTTTGTGTCTGGATTATTCGAATAAACGGCTTCCCAAGTTAAGTTAATCGGCCACTCTGGATACTTTAATTGGCGAAATGGCTCGTCACGATCGATGGTTACTACACTCGTTTCGATATTTTCAATGACGTCTTTTTGAATAAACCCTGAGACCCCTTTTTCATTATGAGCCAAATAATAGTCATTCTCCTCACCAACGATATAGAGCATCTCACCAAGACGAACTTCGTCATAGTAATTTGAAAAATATTTAGGTCTTGTTTTTAAACGAAGCTCTCTTTGTTTGGCTGTTTCTTTAATAATCCCTATTTCTCTCTCTTCTCCGTCCATTGAGATCATCACACTACCGACTTCCGGAAAGAAAGTATAGCTAATAGGGTAAATGTTTTCTAGTTGGTCAATTTCAACATATAACTCTTCATTTGCCGTGATTAACGTCTCAACTTTAATTTCAAAAGGTTGTTCATTCACGAATTTCACTAATTTTTCAATAGGAAAACGTAAAATATTCTCATTTGAAATAATGATGACAGACTCAGTCTCTTCATCAAAAGCAATCCCGTCATCTAAATAATCCGAGATAAACTGTAAAGGGATATATACTTGACTATTTTCATATAGTGCTTCCTTTTCATAAATTTCACTTTGAAAAACAATCGGTCTCTCTTTTTGAAAATATGAAACTTTCTTTTGTTGTGCATCAAGATAGTAGTACATACTGACAAAGGCTAGTAGTAATAAAGCAGTGATGCTGAAAGAAAGTACCCACAATGGCTTTTTTCTTTTTTTATGTGTATCTTTTCTTGACCTATTCGACATCTTTCTCCCCCCTTTTTACATCATAAGGGAAAAAAAATTATTTTAAAAGGTACAGTTACACATTATAAATTGTAAAATATTCCAACATCATAAAATGAATTTTTTAAAATAAATACGGTACGTGAAATTTCATACCACAAAGAAAAGAAATAGACAGTTTAATCGCTGCCTATTTCTTGTGTAACCGTTTACTTTTTATCGCTCGACGATTAATGCCGTGCCTTGTCCACCACCAATACAAAGTGTCGCAAGACCCGTTTGTGCATTTTGTCGTTCCATTTCATGTAATAACGTTACTAAAATTCTTGCTCCTGACGCCCCAATCGGATGCCCTAGAGCAATCGCACCACCATTAACATTAACTTTCTTTTCATCGAGTTCCAAACCTTTTCCAACGGCTACTGCTTGTGCAGCAAAAGCTTCATTGGCTTCGATTAAATCGATGTCTCCAATTGTCATATTAGCTCTTTTTAACGCTTGTTCTGACGCTGGAACTGGTCCATAACCCATAATTTTTGGATCTAGTCCTGCGTTTCCGTAAGACTTAATCGTAGCAAGTGGCTTTAAGCCTAGCTCATCTGCTTTTTCTTTCGCCATTAAGACGATCATCGCAGCTCCGTCATTAATTCCTGAAGCATTCCCCGCTGTTACTGTCCCGTCCTTCTTAAACGCTGGCCGTAATTTCGCAAGTTTTTCAATCGTCATACCACTCTTCGGATATTCATCCTTATCGACAACAATTGGATCACCTTTACGCTGTGGAATAGTAACAGGCACGATTTCATTAACAAATTTCCCAGCTTTTTGTGCTGCTTCAGCCTTTAACTGGCTATTAAGGGCAAACTGATCTTGTTCCTCACGTGAAACTTCCCATTTTTCAGCTACGTTTTCTGCAGTAATTCCCATATGATATTTGTTAAAGGCATCTGTTAAACCATCATGAATCATCGTATCAACCACTTGTCCATCACCCATACGAAGTCCCCAACGAGCGTTTTTAAGCATATAAGGCGCGTTACTCATACTTTCCATTCCACCAGCTAATACAACATCGGCATCGCCTAACATAATAAATTGTGCTCCCATACTTACCGTTCTAAGTCCAGAACCACATACTTTATTAATCGTAGTAGCCGGTGTTGTTTCTGGGATACCAGCATTTATGGCAACTTGTCTTGCAGGATTTTGCCCTATCCCTGTAGATAATATATTACCTAACAGAACATCATCAACCATATCTGGACTAATACCTGCACGATTTAGCGCTTCTTTAGCCGTAATAACCCCTAGATCTACGGCTGATAATGCTGATAAAGCACCACCAAAATTACCTATCGGTGTTCTTGCTGCACCTACAATAACAACTTCTCTCACTTCTACTCCCCCTTAAAAAATAAATAATTTAACAATCTTTCTAAATTTTATCATAATTACTCCTGGTAGCCTATCCTATTTATGTATTTTTCTAAATTTTCGTATTATTTTTAGTGATTTGACAAAAAATTCACGTTTGAAATTTCCATACGAAACAAATTTGCTGTAAAATTAATATAAATCTTACGTTAAGGAGCCATTATGAATTCAATCTATAGTCATACTCCCATTTATAGACGAAAGCGGAATAAAAAGCCTGTTAAATTAGCGGTCATCACCCTCCTATTTTTATTAGTACTCGCTATTTTCACGATACCATTTTCAAAAGATCGCGCCCGAGAAATAAAACCATTTTTTAAAGCATTAAACACACCAATGGTCATTGCCCACCGTGGTGGTAGCACCCTACCAGAAAATACGATTCCTGCATTTAAGCATTCCGAACAAATAGGTGTCGATGTCTTAGAGTTTGACATTCACATGACGAAGGATGGTCATCTCGTTGCTATACACGATTTCACTGTCGACCGAACGACAAACGGAACAGGAACTGTAGATTCGTTTACCCTGGAAGAGTTGGAGCAGTTAGACGCTGGATATTATTTTACTGATCGTGATGGGAAATATCCTTTTCGAAACGAAGGCATAACGATCCCTACCGTTGCAGAAATATTTGACCAGTTTTCTCATATGTATATGAATGTCGAAATTAAAGCACAGTACCCAAAAGACGGTGCGTCTGAAATTGAAGCGAAACTATGGCAACTTATTCAACAGTACGAAATGGAAGATAAAGTGCTACTCGCTTCTTTTGATCAAAAAATCATTAATAAGTTCAATGAGTTAGCCCATAGACAGGTGGCAATTAGCGGTGGGAAAAATGAAGTGACAAAGTTTGTTTTACTACATAAATTCTTTTTATCAAAGTTATATCATCCGAAGGTGGACGCGTTACAAGTACCAACCAAAGCCAGTATTTTCAACTTAAAAGATAAAAAGTTGATTCATGGTGCTAACAACTTACATATGCAAACCCATTATTGGACGATTAACGATGAAGAAACGATGAGAGAACTTTTACAATTAGGTGCAAATGGGATCATTACTGATGATCCTGAATTGTTAATTGAAGTGATGAA
>SKSA01000042.1 GCA_007118195.1 Anaerobacillus sp.
CTTCCTTGTAGTTCGCCACCTAAACATTTTAAGGCAACGGCAGCTAAAACACCTTCAGGAGCTCCACCAGAACCTAATAATATATCTACACCTGTATCCTCAAAGGCAGTGTTAATCGCGGCAGCAACATCCCCATCTTGAATCAGTTTAATTCTAGCTCCCGCATCGCGAATGTCTTGAATAAGTTGTGAGTGTCGCTCACGGTTTAAAATTGCTACGACTAAATCTTCAACCTCTTTATTTCTTGCTTTTGCTACAGCTTCGAGATTCTCAGAAACAGGAGCATCTAGACTAACTTTACCAACGGATTCAGGCCCTACAGCAATCTTGTCCATATACATATCTGGGGCATGTAACAAGTTTCCATTGTCAGCTACCGCTAAGACAGCAAGCGCGTTCCATTCTCCATTAGCAACAATATTCGTTCCTTCGAGTGGATCTACAGCAACATCTAATCTCGGCCCATACCCGTTCCCAAGCTTTTCGCCGATATAAAGCATCGGTGCCTCATCCATTTCACCTTCACCGATAACGACTGTTCCTTTCATAGGAATCGTATCAAATACATCTCTCATTGCTTGGGTGGCAGCATCATCGGCTGACTCTTTGTCTCCTCTTCCCATCCAACGTGCACTAGCTAATGCTGCAGCTTCTGTTACACGAACAAGCTCCATCGTTAAACTTCTTTCCATGTCTTCTCCCCCATTTAATGTATATTTTTAGTTTTGAGTTTTGAGTTTTGAGTTTTGAGTTATGAGTTTTGAGTTTTGAGTTTTGAGTTTTGAGTTTTGAGTTTTGAGTTAGTTGAAAGTTTAGCTTCGAAGCTAAGCTTTCAACTAACTCTTTCTCAAGCTTAAATCTTGTCACACCAACTCAACATTCTTTAACTAGCAAGAAATACACCTTTCGTCTTGAACTTTAAATTCCGAGTGCAACGCTACGAAGCTCTCGCCTACACCAACTCAAAACTCTTCACTCAACACTCAAAACTACTATGCGTTCTCGACTTCTTTTATCTCTTCTTTGGTCATTTTTTCACGCCAAATTTTTGCACCTAGGCCGACGAGTTTTTCTTCTAAAAATTCATAACCTCGGTCAATATGTTCTATCCCCGAGATTTCCGTGACTCCTTTAGCCATGAGACCCGCAACAACAAGCGCTGCACCTGCTCTTAGGTCACTAGCTTTGACTTTTGATCCTTGAAGTACAGACGAACAACCGTTAATGATCGCAGACCTTCCTTCGACTTTTACGTTGGCACCCATTCGCCTTAATTCATCGATATGTTTGAAGCGGGCATTATAGATCGTATCAGTGACAATACTTGTACCTGATGCTTTCGTAAGTAGCGTTGTAAATGGCTGTTGTAAATCTGTTGGAAAGCCAGGGTACACTAACGTTTTTACATCAACACCTTTTAAGTTGCCTGTATGATGTATATAAATTTGATCGTCATTTGTTTCAATGTGAACGCCCATTTCTCGTAATTTAGCTATTAAGGATTCAAGATGGTCTGGGATGACGTTGTCGATGAGCACTTGTTGTCCCATTGCCGCAGAAATAATCATATACGTACCCGCTTCAATGCGGTCCGGAATAATTGAATGGCGACAACCGTGAAGTTCGTCTACTCCATCAATACGAATGACATTCGTTCCTGCTCCTTTAATTTGAGCGCCCATGCTCGTTAGTAATGTTGCTACATCAATTATTTCGGGCTCTTTTGCAGCATTTTCAATGATCGTTCTACCTTTGGCTCTTACCGCTGCCAGCATAATATTAATCGTTGCTCCAACACTAACGACATCTAAATAAATTTTTGCTCCGCGAAGCTCGTCTGCTCGCAAATAAATTGCACCTTGTTCGTTCGTAACCCTTGCTCCAAGGGCTTCAAATCCTTTAATGTGCTGATCAATTGGTCTAGGTCCTAGGTTACAACCACCTGGTAAACCAATCACTGCTTTTTTAAATTTGCCGAGCATCGCTCCCATTAAATAATAAGAGGCTCGAAGTTTTTTTACTCGGCCATTTGGTAATGGCATCGCAAACATATTTTCTGGATAAACAGTAAGCGAATCGCCACTTAATTCTGTTGTCCCACCAATTTCTTCAAGAAGTTCACTAAGCAACTGTACGTCAGAGATTTTAGGCAAATTATCAATGGTTACCTTTGAATCAGCTAAAATCGCAGCTGGTATGAGTGCTACCGCACTATTTTTAGCTCCACTTATGTCTACTTTACCCTCTAGAGGATAACCGCCCTCAATTAATAACTTTTCCATAACAGCTTCCCTTCTTTATTAAAGATCAACCTTTTCCATATGTATACATGTCTAGGTGTGTTTTTAACCATTATAACCACATTGATTGAATTAAGTCCTAATTTATTATAACATTACTTCTGTTTATTCCAATCTTCTAAAAACTTTTCAATCCCTTGATCGGTTAATGGATGTTTTACGAGTTGGTTGATATTAAAAAAACAAAATGACGGTCGACTTTTCCGAACAAACCTCTATTTCGGTACGAAGTGCTCCTGCGGTTACTCGTCGCAAAGCTGCACGGAGAACTGCCAAGGAAGTACCACAAGGTGTGATTGAGGTCAGTAGCTTTACAGTGAAGAAGTGGAAAGTCGGACGGCATTTTTAAATGCTAGATGGTGACGAAGCATCGTCATCATCGTTTTGAATGAATGTTTCGAAAATAGACCTTATTACTTTATTCAATGCAAAAAATAAAATTCCTTTAAAAAAGAAAGCTGATCTTTAAAAAAAGACCAACTTTCATGAAAAATTTTATTATGCTTTATTTGAAGAACCGAACTCACGCATTTTTCCAATTACTGTTTGTTTGATTGTTTCGCGTGCAGGCCCTAAATATTTACGAGGATCGTAAACGTCAGGGTCAGCCGCTAAAACTTCACGGACAGTTTTTGCTGATGTGATTTGGTTTTCAGTGTTTACGTTAATTTTTGCAGTACCGAAAGAAATAGCCTTTTTAATATCAGCCGTTGGAATTCCAGTACCACCGTGTAATACTAGAGGAACACCTGTAACATTAAGAATTTCTTCCATTTCTTTAAAGCCAAGGTTTGGCTCGCCTTTGTATGGTCCGTGTACAGAACCTAGAGCTGGCGCTAAGCAGTCGATACCAGTGCGCTCAACTAACTCTTTACACTCCTTAGGATCAGCATAAATAACGCCTTCAGCAACCACATCATCTTCTTGTCCACCAACAACTCCTAGCTCAGCCTCTACAGAAACCCCGTGGAAATGAGCAAGTTCAACTACTTTTGAAGTAGTGGCAATGTTTTCTTCAAATGGGTCATGTGAAGCATCGATCATTACTGAAGTAAACCCAGCATGAATCGCTTCTGCACATTTTTGATAGCTTGAACCATGATCTAAATGGATCGCAACTGGAACAGTCGTTTTGTACTCTTCCATTAATGCTTCTACTAATTTTACGATTGTTTTAAATCCACCCATATAACGAGCAGCACCTTCAGAAACACCTAAAATAACTGGTGATTTTTCTTCTTCAGCCGCTTGTAAAATCGCTTGTGTGAATTCAAGGTTGTTTAAGTTAAACTGTCCAACAGCATAACTTTCATTTTTTGCTTTTTCTAACATTTCTTTCATTGAAACTAAAGGCATTCGTGATTTCCTCCTTTTAATTAAAAACAATGTTTTGACGATACCCGTACTTGAACAAGAATAAACTAAAATAGCTTTACATATAAATTTTTACCAATAGTGCATATAAATTATGTATTGAATAACAACTCTTTTTTTCAAGTACTGTGAAAAAATGAGCAGCGCTATTTAGAATTATTTTATTATTCAAGTTGTACAGACCTATTATAGCATATTAAGAAAAAAAATCACGAAAATATCTTGACAAATTATACTTTTATCATGTAAGCGTTTCCTTATTGTGTACCTTGTAATTGCTTTTTAATAACCTCGCGAACTTCATCAATGTCGAACGGTTTAGCAAAATGTGTGATCGCTCCAAGCTTCATCGCTTCGTTAATCATATCTAACTCACCATAAGCCGTCATCATAATCACTTCTATACTCGAGTTATACGCTTTTAGACGCCTTAATATTTCTAAACCATCCATTCCTGGAATTTTCATATCTAAAATAACTAAATCAGGAAGGTTTTCTTCAACGATATTTAATGCTTGTACTCCATTAGCTGCTTGATACGTTTCATAACCATCTTTTTGGAAAATTTCATTTAATAAAACACGAATTCCAAACTGATCATCAACAATTAGTATCTTTTTCTTCAAACTCCCCACCTACCTTTTGATTTTTTTTTTTTTTGTCATTTAATTGTTTTTTCTCTAACAGTAAAATATTCTTTTTTTATAAACAATTACCTTCTATTTTTTCACTTTTTTTGTAAATTTCACTTATTTATTTTTAAAAGGCGGAATTATTCGAGTTAATTTTACATTTTTCGATAACGCCACGCTAGGAGAACGCTTGGTGTTCGCATTTTCCAATTACTTCTATATCCTTACGACAATTATGTAATAGCGCAGTACGCCTATTAAAAAAGGTGCACGAATAATGATTAGTCATTCGCACACCGATAGGATTTTAGCGTAAGAAACCTGACCTACGCTTTTGTATTTAATGACGCTTTAATAAGTTCTCTAAATAATGGTTGTGGTCTCGTTGGACGAGATACAAACTCCGGATGGAATTGGGAAGCAATAAAGTATGGATGGTCTTCTAGTTCAATTATTTCGACTAATCTTCCATCTGGGCTTGTCCCTGAAAATTTAAAGCCTGCTTTTTCCATTTGCTCACGGTAATCATTATTAAATTCGTAACGGTGGCGGTGACGCTCGTAAATGACTTGCTCTTCATACGCCTGTTTTGCTAATGAACCTTCTTTTAGTTTACATGGATAAAGACCAAGTCGTAATGTCCCCCCCATGTCCTCTACATCTTTTTGCTCAGGTAAAAGGTCAATTACTGGGTATTTTGTTTCTGGGTTTAATTCTGCTGAATTTGCTCCTTGAAGTCCTAGTACGTTTCTTGCAAACTCAACTGAAGCTAGTTGCATTCCTAAACAAATTCCTAAGAATGGTACTTTATTTTCCCTCGCGAATTTAATCGCGGCAATTTTCCCTTCGATGCCACGGTCTCCGAATCCCCCTGGGACTAAAATACCATCACAATCGCTTAAAAGTTCTCTTACATTTTCTTCCGTCACTTCTTCTGAATTCACCCATTTAATTTCGATATCTGCATCAAACGCATAACCGGCATGGCGAAGTGACTCTGCCACAGAAAGGTAGGCATCTTGTAGTGCCACATATTTTCCAACTAAGCCAATCGTTACTTTGTCAGAAAGGTTCTTGACGCGATTGACAAGAGCATTCCATTCTGTCATGTCTGCTTCTTGGCAATCAAGGTTTAAAAAGTTACATACGTATTGGTCAAGCTTTTGTTTTTGTAGCTCAAGTGGAACTTCATATAACGTTTCAGCATCTCTAGCTTCAATGACCGCATTTTTTTCAATATCACAAAATAAGGCAATTTTATCTTTCATATCTTCTGGAACCGGACGCTCTGTACGAACAACGATCACATTTGGCTGAATTCCTAAGCTTCGTAATTCTTTTACACTATGTTGTGTCGGTTTTGATTTCATCTCTCCTGCGGCAGCTAAGTATGGAATTAATGTACAGTGAAGGTACATTACATTACCGACACCGACATCACTTTTTATTTGACGGATCGCTTCTAAAAATGGCAACGATTCAATGTCCCCAACAGTACCACCAATTTCAGTGATCACGACATCAGGCTTATTTTCGCGACCGGCACGGAAAACACGTTCTTTAATTTCATTTGTAATGTGAGGGATTACTTGAACTGTTCCGCCTAAATAGTCACCTCTACGCTCTTTTTTAAGGACCGTAGAGTAAATTTTTCCTGTTGTCACATTACTATTTTGACTTAAGTTAATGTCGATAAAACGTTCATAGTGACCTAAGTCTAAGTCCGTTTCTGCACCATCATCGGTAACAAAAACTTCCCCGTGTTGATACGGGCTCATCGTTCCTGGATCTACGTTTATATAAGGGTCAAACTTTTGAATCGTTACTTTTAGACCTCGGTTTTTTAATAAACGTCCTAAAGATGCAGCAGTAATACCTTTTCCAAGTGAAGATACTACACCACCAGTTACAAAAATATACTTCGTCGTCATTATATTCCCTCACTTCATTTAGTTTTGAGTTTTTTTAAAACATATTATATTTAACATTGTTTCCCAAAAAAACAAAAAAACAAAAGTCACTGCCCCAATTTTACCGGGGGCGAACTTTTGTTTTAGTATTATTAATAAGAAAATAATTTCACCTAGGGTGAACGTCTTTTTCATATTACATAAGTTCTATTCAGTTTGCTTATAAGAAAAGCCCAAAAAGAATTTTATCGTAATAACGCTCCCTTTGTCAAGCTAGTTTTTATTAAGCAAAAAAGAATCAGTGACAACTTCTTTTTATAACAAATCGTCATCTTCCTCTTCTAGATCCTCATCAATATCATCATCTTCTGAGTCGTCGTCATCGTCGAGATCTATATCGATATCTTCTTCATCATCGTCATCTTCATCGCTGACAAGTTCATCTAGTTCATCTTCTAAGTCTTCGTACTCATCATCTAATTCTTCTTCAAGATCATCAAAATCTTCATCTAACTCAACTTCATCATCAGCTGCTTTTTTCGCTTTTTTGCGGCGAACCGTTTGTGTCACTTCTTCATCCATTTGCTCATACGGGTACCAAGTTCTTAGTCCCCAACGATTGTCACCTAAAGAAATAAAGCGACCGTCAACGTTTAGATCTGTATACAAATAAGAAATACGCTCCATTACTTCTTCTTCTGACATTCCTTTAATTTCTGCGACACGCTTCATTAAGTCATTAAAGGCAAACGGTTCTTTCTTTTCGTTCATAAGTTCGAAAGTTATTTCGATCATTGACATCTCTTTAATTTCTTCAGGTTTATACTCATTTAACTTCAATGTTTGCACACCCTTTCAATAAACATCATCTTTATTATTACGGTAACTCCAATTGTGAAGCACCTTTATGTAGTGATTACAGTAAGGAAAATCATACCTTTCATTATAAACATAAATGAAAACATTATGCTAGTCTAGGGGAAAAAAATTGCTTAATTTAAAATTTACAATTCATAATTTAAAATTAAAAATTAAAAATTGATGAAAGTAGTTCTTCGGTGTTTTGAGTGACATGTAGTTTTGAGTTTTGAGTTTTGAGTTTTGAGTTTTGAGTTGTTTGTGGGTTAGAGCTTCGCAGATTCTTTTTGAAAAAGTATATTTCAAAAAATTCTTTTATTACTTTTGGATCACTATTCCAAATAAAGGCTTAACTCTTAAAGAACTTATTTTAAAAAGAAATATTCTTTTAAAATAATTAAAGCACGTTCAAGAGCGATTTACTTCGTAGCGAAGCTTTCACCCACTCAAAACTCAAAACTCTTCACTCAACACTGTAACTCACACTCTTCACCCAACACTGGCACTTAAATCAAAACTACTACATGAAAAGAAGAATCGAGCTTGATATCCTCAAACTCGATTCTTTATATTATTAAA
>SKSA01000139.1 GCA_007118195.1 Anaerobacillus sp.
AGCATTGAAAAATGTAGCTTTAGGTATGATTGAAGAGGGATTAACACTTGAAATGATTGTCAAACTTACTGGTTTGACGAAAGAAGAAGTCGAGCAACTCATCAATAATAAATAAACTAAATATATTATTTTTAAATTCGGCTGTCCTAAAACAAAGTGTCAGACACCGCTAGGCACTAAATATAGACGGATAATAAAAATAATCGTCTATATTTAGTAAGTCTTGCCTGGTGTCAGCCACTTATAGGACAGCCCCATTTTTTTGTCTACGTCATTCGTAAAGTTTTCCTGTAAATTACACAGTGACAGGTTTTCTTAATTTAGAAAGCATATCAACAGTCATTTTTGCAAGATCATATTCAGCTTTGAAACCCCATTCTTGGTTTGCTGCCGAGCAGTCGATGCAGTTCGGCCAACTATCAGCGATTGCCTGTCTGACCGGGTCGACATCATAATTCATCACAAAGAAAGGAATATGTTTTTTAATTTCAGCAGCAATTTGATCAGGCTCAAAGCTCATTGCCGTTACATTGAAAGAATTACGATGGATTAACTTCGATGGATCAGCTTCCATTAACCCAATGATGCCATTAAGAGCATCTGGCATATACATCATATCCATATAAGTTCCTTTATCAATATAAGATGTGTAGCGTCCATTCTCAATCGCTTTGTAATAGATATCGACGGCATAATCTGTCGTACCACCACCAGGAGGTGTTGCATAAGAAATTAATCCAGGGAAACGAAGTCCTCTCGTGTCGACACCGAATTTTTGAAAGTAGTAGTCACAAAGCAATTCTCCTGAAACTTTGTTGACGCCATACATTGTTGTCGGCCGTTGGATTGTGTCTTGTGGTGTTTGATCTTTTGGCGTGGAAGGACCAAAGGCACCAATAGAGCTTGGAGTGAAAAATTGACACTTTTCCTCTCTAGCAACTTCTAGCGCATTTACAAGCCCACCCATGTTTAAGTTCCAAGCAAGAAGTGGTTTGGCTTCCGCTGTTGCTGATAAAAGTGCGGCTAAATGGATAATCGTATCAACTTCGTATTTTTTAGCTAACTGAGACATCGCCTCACCATTGGTTACATCTAAAATTTCAAATGGACCAGAATGAACAACTTCACTGTCATTTCTGCGGATATCGGTTGCGATTACGTTTGTTATCCCGTAGATTTCTCTCATTTTTAACGTGAGCTCAGATCCAATTTGTCCTAAAGCGCCAGTAACTAATATCTTTTTCATTATTTAAAACCCCCTATTTTTCTTTTCTCGGTGTAAACGACATTTAAATTTTTATATAAAGTGGAATTTGTGTTGCGTGTTCTTCTCTTTTTTCTAACACGAACATTAAATGAATGAATTTCTTAATAATCATTGAGCGCCACTCGGATACTACATTTAGTTAAGTAAACCATTCTCAACTAGATGAGCTTAATGTGGCTAATTAATGGTGTTATAAAATTTACTTAAATAACTCCTAACTCTTTCCCAACCTTTTCGTAAATAGCGATCGCATTATCGAGCATTTCTTTTGTATGTGCTGCTGTTGGCATATTACGAACACGACCTGTTCCTTGAGGAACGGTAGGGAAGACGATCGATTTCGCATAAACGCCTTCTTCATATAATCGCTTACTAAATTGTTGTGTTAGTTTTTCATTACCAATGATGCAAGGAGTGATAGGCGTTTCACTTTCACCAATATTAAAGCCAAGGTCTTTTAAGCCTTTCTTTAAATAGTTTCCGTTTTCCCATAGGCGGTCATGAAGTTCAGTACTTTCCATTAATATTTCAATGGCCTTTTTACTTGCAGCAATATCAGCTGGTGGTAGAGCAGTAGAGAACAAAAACGGACGACTTCTAACTTTTAGCCACTCGATCAGCTCTTTCTTCCCAGCCACATAGCCACCAACAACACCAATTGCTTTCGAAAGAGTTCCAATTTGGAAATCAACTTTATCTGAAAGACCGAAGTGCTTTACGGTTCCTGCACCTTTCCCTAATACTCCTGAACCATGGGCATCATCGACATACGTGATTAAATCAAACTCCTCAGCAATCTCTACGATTTCAGGAAGCTTTGCCACGTCGCCATCCATTGAGAAAACACCGTCAGTGATCACCATCACTTTATTGTAAAGTCCTGATTCAGTCGCTTCTTTCGCTTTTGCTCGTAAATCGTCCATATCTGAGTGATTAACCCGGATGATTTTCGCTTTTGATAAACGGCAGCCATCAATAATTGAGGCATGGTTTAATTCATCAGAAAGGATCGCATCATTTTTATCCATTACCGCAGAGATTGCTGCCATATTACAATTAAATCCTGATTGGTAAGCAATCGCCGCCTCTGTATGCTTAAATTCAGCAATGGTTTCTTCAAGCTTCGTGTGAAGTTCCAACGTACCGTTGATCGTTCGTACAGCACCTGCACCTACCCCGAACTCTTCAGTCGCTTTTGTAGCTACTTCTTTTAATCTTTCATCTGTAGCTAAGCCTAAATAATTGTTTGAAGATAAGTTAATCAGTTCATTTCCGCTAATCTTAATCATAGGACCATTTGCACTTTGAAGTGGGTCGATGACATTAAATAAACCTTTCTCTTTTAAATCATCGAGATTTTCTTTTAAGAAACTATCTAAAATTTTACTTGACACAATATTTCCTCCTTATTCATCAAATGAAAACGCTTTTTTGTCAGTCTTAAAAAGATATATGTCCACCTGAGGCGTACACTTGGTTTGCACTCAAATGCTATATATCAACGTTGTATAAAACCATATTAACACAGATTTTATAATTTGTTTATATAGAAAAGACATTTTCGGTGTCTGACACCATAAATGGATAAAAAAAGATGAATGTCCATGTCAGGTGGACAAATTTTATGGAGATGCTTTGAGTTTAGTTTTATCCTAAAATTGCATTTGTTAACATCTTTTATCTTAAATTTATAATGAGTTTTACCCTAAGAAAATAAGCTGTTCGTTGAAAACCAAATAATACAAAGTTTCGCACATTAAAAATAAGGAGGCCGCTCGTAACGGCCTCCTCATTTACATGTTCACTTTATCCATTGAACGACTTGATCGAAATCTTTTCTTGTTTTCGGACGAGGCTCATCAGCTCGATAACCGAAGGCAACCATGACAGAAATATCAAAATGACCGTTTTCTAACAGTCCTTCACCCTCCAAAATATTATGCACTCCATTGTAACCAAATCCTTCAATCGGACAAGAATCGATCCCAATTTGTGCAGCTGCCGTCATCATGTTTCCTAAGGCAATATACGTTTGCTTACAAGCCCAGTCGAAGGCTGTTCGGTCACTATCTAAAATATGTAATCCGTCTTCTTGGAAGGCTTTATAACGGCTTTGAATTTGAGGTATTATATCTTCAGGGAATTGTTTTACTTCTTTTAAATGATTGACAATATATTGTGAGTCGTATTGCGTGTCTTGTTTCGTTCTAGCTAAAATCGCGACAAAGTGACTTGCCGTTGGGAGTTGCCCTTGACCTCCCCAAGTCACTTCTTTTAACTTATTACGTAATTCTTCATTTTGAATGACGACAAACTTCCACGCTTCAATGCCGATTGAACTTGGCGATAGCCTAGCGGTTTCTAAAATAAAATGAAAATCGTCTTCACTAATTTTTTTCGATGGGTCAAATTTTTTCGTTGCATGTCTAAAATGAAAGGCATCAAGAATTTGTTGTTTGATGGTGTCTTTGTTTTTCATTTTCGAGCACTCCTTATTTTATTTTTCTTCGAATTTTCAAGATGACAACACTTATTGGAAAAATATCAAACATTATTACAACCATACTTTACCAATGTCGAACGATAGTTTCAAGAAATCTATAATGCAAGGCAGTCTTCGTGCAACTTTTACGCAACTCGGGGATCACGTAATGATAAAGAGATACCAATTTTATGGCAAACTGTTACGTAATGCATCAATGTAAGTAAAACAACACCGGCGTTCATCCCAATAATTATTCCATGCATTTGAAAAGTGGCCAACGACCCCAGGTAGTACATCAGTAAAAAAGAAATAAAAGTTGACCAAACCGCATGGAAAAGAGCATCTTTTGCTAGGCCTAGGCCAATTAAATAAGCTTGAAGTGGGATCACAAAAAAATAAAATAAGAAATAAGGCACTAACAGTTGTAAGTAAACGATCGCAGGAGAGTCTTTGAAAAAAAGTCCTGTTAAAGGTTCTGCGAAAAAATAAAAAATAAGGACAGAAGGAACGGCGTAAGCAAATGTTAATTGCATGACCTTTACGAGTAATTGTTGCAATTTCATATAATCATTTTTTGCATAGGCTTCTGCGACAGTTGGGATGAGTACGATAAGTAAAGAATAGGCAATAAATGCTGGGAAAAAACCAATTGAAAAGGCTACACCTGCTAGTTTCCCGAACTGTGCCGTGGCCGTAGCTTCGGTTAGTCCTGCATTCATTAATGCAGCCTTAATTAAAAACGGCTTCACTGCAAAAGTAACAGAGTGAAAAATCCGCACACCCGTCATCGGTAGAGACACATTTAATAAATTTCTTCTCACTGTAGCCCCATCCATTTTGGAGCTAGTACCGAATCTGTTTGACTTCAGCTGGATAAAAAACGAAGTCGCGAGAAATGCAAATACGACAAATTCACTAGCAATTAAAGTACATAAAGCAATAAGCAAGGCGATTTCTTGTTCAAATTGAAAAAGTTGATATACAAACACAAGAAGGGTTAACTGTAGTGCTCGTCTTAAAAAATTAGAAAAAGCGATTTTTCCCATTTGTTGTGATCCCATGAAGTATCCTCGGAATACAGCGGAAAACGATATAATTGGGATAAGCAAATAAATGAGCAGTTTCACATATGGATGGTAGCGGTCAAAAACTGGAACAAAAGGTAGTACAATAACCGCGACCACTAAAAAGATCACAGTAATTAGCGTTGCTAAACCAACGGCATGAAGCAACATACTACGATGGAAGCGTTTGTCTTTTTCTGCTACAAACTTTGATATTGATATAGGCAATTCCATATTAGCTAACACAGCAATGAGCATAATCGTTGGGAGGATTGACATATACAGTCCTAATCCCTTTTCACCTAACTCTCTTGCCAAGACAATATTAATCACTAATTCAAGGCTTTCACCAATAAAAGCTGCAATTGCTAATAATATGACCCCACGAAAAAATAACTTCATAATTTTCCTAGCTCCTAACCGGCACAAAGTTATTTAAAACTATGAGACAAGTATAAAGATTATGTATATAAACTTTTTATAAATAATGTAAAAAGTCATTAGAGCGACTATTGAAGAAAGTTGCGAATATTTCTCCAGAATATCGTACAAAATGTGAACAGATTTTTGGCGAAAGAAAAAAATCTTTTTGATATTTTGCGACAAAAACAGTAAGAATACAATGAGTTTTTCTTACTTTGAAGCGGTAAATCATTAAAAAAAGTAAAGATTTGTCAAAGTAGGTCGGTAATCGTCAGAATATTTTAATTAGAGAATTTGAGATCCTATGATAATATAAATCTCGTTATAGTTAATTTAGCGCAAAGAGATCGGGAGGGGAAACATGAGTCAGGAAGTTGTAATCGTAAATGAAGGTATAGACGATTTCGAAGAGGAAATCTTTTATAAATTATGGGAAGACGATCGTTTATAAATTAAAATTAATGACAACTTAGGAGGTAATAATGAAAAAGAAACAATGTGTGGCAATGTTATTAGCAGGTGGTAGAGGAACAAGGTTACATGAATTAACAGATAGCAATGCAAAACCTGCAGTTCCATTCGGTGGAAAATATCGTATTATTGATTTTACATTAAGCAATTGTCGTAATTCTGGTATAGATACTGTTGGTGTGTTAACACAATATCAACCTCACATATTACAAAACTATATCGGGAGAGGCGATGCTTGGGATCTTTATAATAGAAATGGTGGTTTAACGATCCTTCCACCATATCAATGTAAGCATACGGACCGTTGGTACGACGGTACTGCCCATGCGATTTATCAAAACCTACATTTTATTGAACAGTATGATCCAGAACACGTTTTAATCATATCTGGGGATCATATTTATAAGATGGATTATAATAAAATGCTTGAGCAGCATATTGAAACGAGCGCTGATGCGACCATTTCTGTGATGGGAGTTCCTTGGAAGGAAGCGAGTAGATTTGGGATCATGAATATTGATGAAATTAGTAATCGAATTGTAGACTTTGAAGAAAAGCCGCAATATCCAGCTTCTAATTTAGCATCTATGGGGATTTATATTTTTAAATGGAGTGTATTAAAACATTATTTAGAACGAGAAGAAAAAAATGAATTCTCCTCCAAAGATTTTGGTAAAGATATTATTCCGGCTATGCTCCTAAATAATCAATCATTATATTCCTATAAATTTAATGGATACTGGAAAGATGTCGATACGCTTGAAAGTTATTGGGAAGCCAATATGGACTTATTAAATAAGGAAACAAATATCTTTTTAACGAATAAAGATTGGGAAGTTTGTACGGTAGAAAATAGTTGCCCACCTCAATACCTTGATAAAGATGCCGTCATCAAACAGTCATTAACTGGAGCGGGTAATGAGATTTATGGTACTGTTGACCATTCAGTAATTTTTGGTGAAGTGAAAATTGGCAAAGGGTCAATCATTAAAAATTCGGTTGTGTTAACAGGTGCTACGATTGGTGAAAATGTAAAAATTGAGAACGCTATCGTTGGAGAAGGCGTTTCGATCCCTGATAACTATACGCTTACCAGCTCTTTAACTAAGGAAGTTACACTCATCGGTAAGACCGTAATAGAAGAGCGTCTGTCACTATCAGGTGTTTAATTCGTTCGTATGAAACATTTTATAGTCCCTTGCAGAAAATTATGCAAGGGACTGTTTTAACTTTGATAATGAGTTTTAATGTTAGGATAAAATGGTATGTATTAATCATAAACAATTAGAGACCACTTCAATAGGCGCTGCTCCTTTGATTTGAAGTGACTTGCTCGCCAATTAAAGTTCTCCATGTGAAAAGGGGCTGCCCCAAACAAAGTGTCAGACACTAATGAAAGGTCACTTTCACCAACACTTTAGGACAGCCCCGCACATCAAGTTATTTAACGTTGTTCTAAGCGGGCAATTCGATCATCTAAATCAGGGTGAGAAGAGAACAATTTCATCATCCCGCCTTTACCACTGATTTTCATTGTTTGAATGGCAGAATCGTCAGAATGGTTATTAACATGGGCACGGTCAACGTGCGCTTTTAATGAACGTAACGCATGAGCCATTTTATCGCGACCTGCTAAATCAGCACCGCCTTGATCAGCGTGGTACTCACGATAACGTGAGAATGCCATTACGACAATACTTCCAAGAATAGAGAATAAAATTTGGAAAATAATAATTGCCGCAAACTGAACGATAAAGCGCATTTCTTCACGCACGAAACGTGACACGACAATCGCTGCAATTCTTGAGAAAAAGACAACGAAAGTATTTACAACACCTTGTAATAGCGTCATTGTTACCATATCACCGTTAGCGACGTGAGCAACCTCATGGGCGATTACGCCTTCAACCGCAT
>SKSA01000317.1 GCA_007118195.1 Anaerobacillus sp.
GTGAGCCTCTAAAGGTCGATAGAAGTTGCTCCTGCGGTTACTCGTCGCAAAGCCGCACGATGCCTATGCTAAGAAGCGTGACATGATGTGATTGAGGTCAGTAGCTTTACAGCGAAGCGAAGGAAATTGCTCGTTCTTTTACATATTAGGTGGTGACGGAATGTCCGTCATGAGCGTTTTATATGGAAAGTTGCTTAGTTGGAAAGGAAAGCACTCGATTTTACATGGCAGGTGATGAAGATATACCATCATGACGGATTTATAAACAAATTTTTTCCATCATTAATACGATGCATTTTGGAAAATGCTATCGTTAAAGGTGCATTTCTTTTTTTTTAGTGATATAATACGTCCTTGGTAAAGAAAACGTTATTTTCCAGTAAGGGAGAGATCATCATGCAATGGACTGATTTAACTGAAGGAGCTAAAGCAGTATTGGAACAAACGAGAAACATGAAAAATGATCAAATTCAAATTGTTGAATTTGAAGTAGGGTTTGAACAAGAAGCTGAGGATTTAGATGGAGAGAAGTACAAAGTTTCTATTCAAGAGGAAGATTATCAATCCCTGAAAAAATATACGATAGAAAATGAATATGGAGATAAGTTCCATATGGCGAGAAATAAAAATATAGTTAAAATCATTTTATTAGAAAACGGAAAAATTCCTGAAAATCTTTCTGAGTTTCCAGTTTTTAAACAATATAAAAATGATGTGGCAGTTGCACAAGAAGTAGAACAAGAATAATGTATGATGGCTCAAAATATTTGAGTCATCTTTTTTTATAAAAAAAAACTTTTAAAATAATATAAATTAATGTAGCATAAAATTAGTAGTTAGTCATAAGACAAAGTGAAATTAGTAACTACTATGTTTAGCTTTAAGTAAAATGAACGAGTATAAAAGCATGTTGAAAAAGAAATGATGAAAAATAACGAGGAGTGATTCAAATGTTGAAAATTCAAGATATACGAGAACTAATTAAGGCGATCGATCAATCAAGTGTTGAAGAATTTAAATATGAACAAGAAGGAACTAAAATTACATTACGGAAAGAACGTAAAGTAATTGAACAAACACAGCCATTAGTAGTTCAACAAGCGCCGGTAGCTCAAACACCACAACAAGTGGCTCCTACAGTTCAACCGAAAGTTGAAGCCCAACCAGAAGTAAAACAAGAAGCTCCAGTTGTAAAGGATGCTAAATTACATAAAATTACCGCTCCGATGGTAGGGACTTTTTATTCGTCGCCATCTCCAGATTCACCTGCCTATGTAAAGGTTGGAGATAAAGTGAAAAATGATTCTGTCGTTTGTATTGTTGAAGCAATGAAATTAATGAATGAACTTGAAGCAGAGATAAGTGGTGAAATTGTAGAAGTCCTAGTTCAAAATGGACAGCTTGTTGAATACGGTCAAGAGCTATTTTTAGTGAAACCTGAATAGGAGAGAATCTAGATGATAAAAAAACTATTAGTAGCAAATCGAGGAGAAATTGCCGTTCGAATTATTCGTGCATGTCGTGAGTTGGGGATTGAAACTGTTAGTGTTTTTTCGGAAGCAGATAAAGAAGCGCTACATGTGAGGTTAGCTGATGAAGCTTATTGTATTGGACCAACCGCTTCCGCTAAAAGCTATTTGAATTATACAAATATAATGAGTGTTGCAACATTAACTGAAGTTGATGCCATTCATCCAGGTTATGGTTTTTTAGCAGAAAATGCTGATTTTGCTGAGATTTGTGCTGAATGTAACGTCACTTTTGTTGGTCCTAGCCCAGAAGCAATCAGTAAAATGGGGACAAAGGATGTAGCAAGAGAAACAATGAAACAAGCTGGAGTTCCAATTGTTCCTGGCTCAAATGGTATTATTAAAGATGTCGATGATGCCTTGAAGATTGCCAATGAAATCACGTTTCCTGTAATTATTAAAGCTACTGCAGGTGGTGGCGGAAAAGGGATTCGTGTAGCGAGAAATAAAGAAGAACTAATTAAAGGCGTTACAATCACTCAACAAGAAGCACAAACCGCTTTCGGGAATCCAGGTGTTTACATTGAAAAATATATCGAAGACTTTCGTCACGTTGAAATTCAAGTATTAGCTGATAATTACGGAAATGTCGTTCACTTAGGTGAAAGAGACTGTAGTATTCAACGTAGACTACAAAAGCTCTTAGAAGAGACGCCTTCACCTGCGATAACGGAAGAAAAGCGACAGGAAATGGGGAATGCTGCAGTAGCGGCTGCCCAAGCTGTTAATTATTCAGGAGCTGGTACGGTAGAATTTATATTTGATCATAATACCGGTGACTTTTACTTCATGGAGATGAATACGAGAATTCAAGTAGAACACCCTGTGACAGAAATGGTAACAGGAATCGATTTAATAAAGCAACAAATTTTAGTCGCTTCAGGAGAAAAGCTCAGCGTGGGTCAAGAAGAGATTACTTTTAACGGTTGGTCGATTGAATGTCGCATCAACGCAGAAAATCCTGATAAAAATTTCATGCCTTCTCCAGGAGAAATTACAATGTACTTGCCACCAGGGGGCCTAGGTGTTAGGGTAGATTCAGCAGCATACCCAGGATATAAAATACCACCATTTTATGATTCAATGATTGCCAAAGTCATTACCTATGGGGAGACTCGAAAAGAGGCAATTTCTCGAATGAAAAGAGCATTAGGAGAATTTGTTATTGAAGGTGTTGATACGACAATCCCATTTCATCTGCGACTTTTAGAGCATCAAACATTTGTTAGTGGAGAATTTAACACAAAGTTTCTAGAACTTCATGATTTATCTCGTAAATAAACAATGGTAAAATTGTTGTATATTTAGCAAAATCGATTCTAGGAGGCAAATATTATGACAGAAAAAAATCACGTCATCGATATGGAACATCAGCATACCAAATTAGGAAAAGTGGAAATTGCTCCTGAAGTTATAGAAGTTGTTACAAGTATTGCGGCGGCTGAAATAGAAGGCGTTGCAACGATGAGAGGGAACTTCGCGACGGGTGTTGCAGAAAAACTTGGCAGAAAAAGTCACGGTAAAGGTGTAAAAGTAGATTTAGAAGATGACGGCATTTCTGTTGATGTATATGTTGTCATGAATTATGGAGTGTCGATTCCGGATGTAGCAAAACAAATTCAAGAAAATATACATCAAACATTAAAAACAATGACAGCCATTGATTTAAATGCAGTTAATATTCATGTCGTTGGCATTCAACTTGAGCAACAACAAGTAGTAGTAGAACCAAACCAAGAGTAAAACGTTTTAAGGATGACTCAAGAGGTATTAACCTTCATTTGTATCAGTTTGAAGGTCACCTATTCTTGAGTCATTCTTTGATTTACATCATTTTGTATGTAAAAAGCAAAATGACGGTCAGTTTTTCCGAACAAGCCTCTAAAGTCGTGCTCCTGCGGTTACTCGTCGCAAAGCTGCACGAAGAACTGCCAAGGAAGTACCACAAGGTGTGACCCGCGGTCAGTAGCTTTACAGTGCAGAGAGGAAAATCGATCGAAATTCTTATATACTAGGTGGTGATGGTTGCTGCGTCATGATTAATAAAATGATATAAACTTTTTAATACTAATAATAGTTGCCTTCTGTAAGAAAGGGCAAGATTATGGTATGATCAAAAATGGTAATTATGATTTTAAAGGAGAAGTTTACGTATGAAAAGAAGACTCGCTAGAGTAAAGGCCGTTCAGTCTCTTTTTCAAGTCGACATGAGTGGGACAGATAAAGAGGAAGCGATACATAACGTCTTAGAAGAGAATGAAACTAAAGATCCATTTTTAGAACAGCTTGTAAGTGGTACTTTAGAAAACCTTCAATTAATCGATGATATTTTTAGTAACCACTTAGAGAATTGGACTTTGGATAGAGTTGGTAACGTAGATCGTGCTGTAATCCGTATGGCCATCTATGAAATGAAATATATAGAAGATATTCCGATTAATGTATCTTTAAATGAGGCCATAGATGTCGCGAAAAGTTTTGGTGGAGACGAAAGTGGACGATTCGTTAATGGGGTTTTATCAAAGATTGCAGAAACTTTAAAATAATAAAAGAGTAATGCTTTAAAATTTTTAGGGAATACCAGCTTCTGTATTAAATGGTTTTTCTAAAATTATATAATAAATTATCTTTAAGGGGGAAATAGGATGTCTGCAACAATTATTAGTGGGAAAGATTTAGCGAAGGAAAAAAGGGAGAGTATGAAAGTAGAGGTTGAACAACTGAAAAAGCAAGGAATTCAACCTGGGTTAGCTGTTATTTTAGTAGGTGAAGATCCAGCAAGTCAATCATACGTTAAAGCAAAACAGAAAGCTTGCGAAGAAATTGGGATTTACTCTGTTCTTTATAGGTTAGAAGATAATGTTTCAGAAGAAGAATTACTTCAGAAAATTCATGACTTAAATAACGATGATGCTATTCACGGTATTCTCGTTCAGTTACCATTGCCATCGCATATTTCAGAAAAAGCTGTTATTGAAAGTATTGACCCTAATAAAGATGTAGACGGCTTTCACCCAATTAGTGTAGGAAATATGATGATTGGTGAAGATACATTCTTACCGTGTACACCATTTGGAATTGTTGAGATGATTAAATCTAAAGAAATTTCAATTGAAGGAAAACACGTTGTTGTCATTGGTAGAAGTAATATTGTAGGTAAACCGGTAGGTCAATTACTACTTAATGAAAATGCGACAGTTACATATTGCCATTCGCGTACGAAAGATATGAGAAGTATTACAAAACAAGCTGATATTTTAATTGTTGCTGTCGGTAAAGCTAATTTCATTGATGCGAGCTTTATGAAAGAAGGTTGTGTCGTTATTGATGTAGGGGTTAATCGCTTAGAAACAGGGAAATTATGTGGAGATGTAGTTTTTGAAGAGGCAAAAGAAGTAGCTTCTTATATTACTCCTGTTCCTGGTGGAGTAGGTCCAATGACAATTACGATGCTTTTATTTAATACAGTTAAATCAGCCGGTAAATTATTGGCAAATGTGAAGTAAGGAGACGAAAAATGTCAAATGATCAAATTTTTACAATCGCCACTTTAACAAAGTATATTAAACGAACATTTGACAATGACGACGTCCTAAAGAATATTTGGGTTAAAGGTGAAATTTCTAATTTTAAAAAGCATAGTCGAGGACATATGTATTTTACACTTAAGGATGAGCATTCAAAAATTCAAGCAGTTATGTTTGCTGGAAACAATCGTTTTTTGAAATTCATTCCAGAAAGTGGGATGAATGTTCTTGTCCGCGGCTATGTATCCGTTTATGAAGCTAACGGACAATATCAAATGTACGTTAGCGAGATGCAACCAGATGGTGTTGGTAATCTGTTTCTTGCTTTTGAACAGTTGAAAAGGAAGCTTAATACTGCAGGTTACTTTGATGAGAAATTCAAAAAAACGTTACCAAATATTCCTACAGAAATAGGTGTAATTACGTCTCCTACAGGTGCTGCTATTCGAGATATTATTACAACCCTTAAACGGCGCTTTCCTAGCGTAAGAATTACGTTATTTCCAGTTCTTGTTCAGGGTGACGGTGCCCCAAGTTCTGTCGCTAAGGCTATTAAACAGGCAAATGAACTAGGGGATCTTGATGTACTTATCGTCGGGAGAGGTGGCGGATCGATTGAAGAACTTTGGGCTTTTAACGAGGAAATCGTTGCCGAGGCAATTTTTCATTCTAACGTCCCTATTATATCGGCAGTAGGGCATGAAACAGATGTGACGATTGCTGATTTTATTGCGGACAAGCGTGCGGCAACACCCACTGCGGCGGCTGAAATAGCTGTTCCGAATACAGATGACCTTAGCGAAAGAATTCTTCAAAGGAAAATTCGAATGCAGAGGGCGATTGGTAAAAGGTTAGAGGCTGAGCGAGAAAAACTTACGACACTACAAAAGTCATATGCATTTCGTTATCCGGAGCAGCTAGTTAAGCAAAAAGAACAACAGCTTGATCGGATCATTGATGACCTACAGCGTAACATTAAACATTTAGTTGAACGAAAAACGACCGCTTTAAACAACCTGGAAAAGGATGTTAAAAGAAATCATCCTGAAAGGTATATTGCTAACTTTCGTGAACAGCTTGTTAAAAATGAAACGCTTTTAATTCAACATACAAGGGATATAAAAAAAGAAAAACAATTTCAATTTAAACAATTAGTCACCCAGTTAGAGGCGTTAAACCCGTTAAAAGTTATGACAAGAGGCTATAGTTTAGCCTATAAACAAGACGGACAGATCATTAAAAGTGTTACCAATGTTTCAGTTGGTGAAAAATTACAAATTAAGCTTAAAGATGGTTCAGTGTATTGTGAAATAGAAGACACTGTCGAAGAATGAGGTGTAAATGGTGAGTGAGCAAAAACAATCTTTTGAAGAGGCAATGGGTAAGTTAGAAGAAGTGGTAGAAAAGCTTGAACAAGGTGATGTTCCTTTAGAAGAAGCGATCACGATGTTTCAAGAAGGGATGTCTTTATCAAAGCTATGTCATGATAAGTTAAAGACGGTAGAAAAACAGATGGACCGCATCTTACATGAGAATGGAGAAGTTGAACTAACAACATTTCAGGAGGACTAATCATTGAGTAGGTTAACATTAGAGTCTTTCCTTAAAGAAAGGAAAGACCAGTTAGAAACGAAGCTGCCTGAATATGTTGTTGCTCTTGATGCTCCTTCTATCTTAAAAGAGTCAATGCTCTATTCCCTGCAAGCAGGTGGAAAACGCCTTAGACCAATGTTATTGTTTGCGACAGTTGAAGGATTTGGCGGAGATTATCAACAGAGTATACCGGTAGCAAGTGCAATAGAGATGATTCATACGTATTCATTAATTCATGATGACTTACCTGCAATGGATAATGATGATTTTCGTCGAGGGAAATTAACGAATCATAAAGTTTTTGGCGATGCAACCGCCATTTTAGCTGGCGATGCACTACTCACCTATGCTTTTGAGGTAATTGTTACGATGAACAATAGTGAGGTTGAACCTAGTCAAAAGCTGAGGTTAATCGCTGAACTTGCAAAGGCATCAGGTCCAGAAGGAATGGTTGGGGGCCAAGTTGCAGATATGGAGGGTGAAAATAAAAGTCTAACGTTACCAGAGTTAGAATTTATTCATCACCATAAAACTGGCGATCTATTAAGTTTTGCGATTATTGCTGGGGCTATATTAACAAAAGCGAATGATAATGATGTTGAAAGCTTGAGAGCCTTTGCCAGATACCTCGGTTTAGCATTTCAAATTAAAGACGACATTCTCGACATTGAAGGTAGTCAAGAAACACTTGGCAAGCCAGTTGGTAGCGACATTACGAATGAAAAAAGTACGTACCCTAAGCTTCTAGGGCTTGAGGGAGCCAAGAGAAAGTTAGACGATCATATTTTAACAGCGAAAGAATACTTATATAAAGTAAAGATGAAGCACGAAAAATTAGAAATGCTAGCTGACTATATTATGTATCGCGACCGTTAGAGTTTTGAGTTAAGAGTTTTGAATTTTGAGTTGATTGTAGAGAGGCTTCTTAGCATCACTAACAAAAACTCAAAACTCAA
>SKSA01000117.1 GCA_007118195.1 Anaerobacillus sp.
AACTCAAAACTATTCTTCTACAACATGCACTTTAATCGTTGCGGACACGTCTTGGTGTAGTTTGATTGGGACGTTCGTATAACCTAAGCTACGGATCGGTTCGTCTAGTTCAATTTTACGCTTATCTACTTTCTTTTTCATTTTTTTTAGTGTTTCAGCAATTTGTTTGCTCGTTACAGCACCAAAGAGGCGGCCACCTTCACCAGATTTAGCTTTAATTTCAACAGTTATCTTTTCTAACTCATCTTTAAATTCTTTTGCCTCATCTAGTTTTTGCTGTGCTCGCTTTTCTTCGCCTTGCTTTTTCACTTCTAACGTTTTTAAGTTTCCTGCGTTTGCTTCAGCAGCTAATTTATTAGGAAGTAAGTAGTTTCTAGCATAACCTTCGGAAACGTTTTTCACTTCCCCTTTTTTCCCTTTTCCCTTTACGTCTTGAAGAAAAATTACTTTCATTGTTCTTTTCCCCCTTCAAAATATTCATCTATTTTTTCCTTTAATAAATGTTCTGCTTCATCAAGACTAACCTCTTGAAGCTGTGTTGCAGCGTTTGATAAGTGGCCACCACCATCTAATTTTTCCATAATTACTTGGACGTTAAAGTCGCCTAAAGACCTTGCGCTAATCCCTACGGCTCCGTCTTTCCGGTTAGAAATAACAAAAGAGGCCACAACATCATTCATTGAAAGCAGCGTGTCTGCAGCTTGAGCAATCAACACTTGACCACAAGAATCATCAGGATGGCCTTTTGCTATCGCGATGCCGTTTCGATAAATATGAGCCGTTTCAATGAGGCGAGAACGTTTTATGAATTGATCTAAGTCTTCTTTTAATAAAGTTTGTACTAACACTGTATCGGCCCCTTGAGACCTTAAATACGATGCAGCATCAAATGTCCTTGAACCTGTACGAACGGCAAAACTTTTCGTATCGACAATAATTCCAGCAAGTAGTGCAGTAGCCTCGAGTAAATCTAACTTTGTTTGTTTTGGCTGGTATTCAATTAACTCAGTCACTAGCTCAGCAGTAGAAGAAGCATAAGGCTCCATATAAACGAGTACAGATTCATCAATAAATTCCTCACCACGACGATGATGATCAATGACAATCACTCGGTCAATTTTATTTAAAACCAAAGGTTCAATCACTAATGATGGCTTATGAGTATCAACAACGACTAAAAGTGAATCATTGGTTACTTCTTCTAAAGCTTCATCAGGTGAAATAAAATGAGCCCATAACCGGTCATGTTTTTCAACTTCTTCCATAAGCTTTTGAACATCTGGTCCGATATTTTCACGGTCTAAAATAATGTATCCTTCTTTACCGTTTAATTCTGCTAACTTTAACACACCGATCGCTGCACCTATGGCATCCATATCAGGGTTTTTATGCCCCATAATCATTACACGGTCACTTTCCAATATAAAGTCCCTAATCGCATGAGAAATGACCCTTGCTCTTACTCTCGTTCGCTTTTCTACAGCATTAGACTTTCCACCGTAAAATCGAACCTTACCGTTTTTTTGCTTAATAGCCACTTGGTCCCCACCCCGGCCTAATGCTAAATCTAAACTAGATTGGGCTAGAGCGCCAAGTTCTTGAAGAGATCCTTGACCACTTCCGACACCGACACTTAATGTAATGGGAATTTTTTCACTCCCCGTTGCTTCTCTTACTTCATCTAACAAATCAAATTTTGTTTCCTCAATATGATCTAAAACTTCTTGACGAAAAACAGCCAAAAAGCGATCTGATGAAGTTCTTCGTAAAAATACTCCATGTTTCTTAGACCAATTATTAATTGTCGCTGTAATTTGACTCATCAATTTACTACGAATTTGATCTTCCATACCTTGTGTTACTTCATCATAATTGTCTAAATAAATAATAGCAATAACAGTTTGTTCCTTTTCATACAGCTTTTTCACGTGGGCTTCTTCTGTAATATCAAAGAAATAAATCAGTCTTTCATCGCGTTTTAGTATCGCTCGAAATACATTTTCACCTATTTGAATAGAAATTTCGCTATATTCACTATCTAAAGCTTCTGCAAGCTCATCAGCTATTTTCGAAAGAGGTTCTCCAATACAACCTTCTTCAATGAAGGATGTAACCATTGGATTTGCCCACTGAATAACACCATCTTCATTATAAAGAAGTATACCAATTGGCATTTTCGTCACAGCTTCATCACTGGCTTTATTAACACGATACGATAGTGTAGATATATATTGCTCTAATTCTTTAATAAATGACTTTCTCGCTTGAACAATATAAATAAGCATCACTGCTAAGCAAATAAAACCTATAAGTCCAAGTTTCCACTGGAATAACGTCAATATCCCAATAAAAACCAATGCCACTAAGTACAAGGCGATCACATGATAACCATGCCACCGTTTTAACAGGAACTCTGGCATAATTTCAACTCCCAATTATTTCGAGTTTTTTATTCTTTTCCTCAGTTCAAATCCTAAATCAATTATACCTAAGATTCGATAGATATAAAGGAGAAAAGGAGCAATCATTGATACGATAACGAGAATAATCGGAATCGATTTGTTGAATCCCTTTGCATGACAGTAAAAGAAGACAACCGCTAGACCTTGAATGGTCATTGCTATTTCCAGTAATGGGAATAAATTCCACATTACGATATAAAGAGTTGTTCCTTCTTCCAAACCGACTAAAATGAAAATAGATGCTACTAAATAGTACCATAAAAATGACTTAGGAAATGTCCATTCTCTAAAAGGTTTAAAGCCTACAATTTTTTCACCAATACGTTTTAATATAGCATAAGCAATGAGTTGAGTAAAAAGTGCATAAAAAATAGCGGTTGAAATGATGATTGACGGTGCTAAATATATCAGCCTTTCAATAAATTCAACTAACTGTTCTAATTGCCCACCTGGGTCTTGCCCTATTGCTTGAAGCATCCCTTTAGCTGCATATACAGATTCCATCATTATTTCTTGCATAACTTTAATAGGGTGTAAATCAAACACAACAATACTTAAAATAAAAAATAATATAAAGTTTGCAATATAAGCTAAACTTCCACCTAATAAAACCGTAAAAGCAGACTTTTCTCTTCGAATTAACTCACCTACAACAATACCACCAGTTCCAAATAGTATCGCACTAATAATAAGGACAGGGCCACCGATAATAAAGGAAACAAAAGAAGCTACAACTAATAACATCAATCCTGGCTTCCAACTATTTCTTACAACATAAACAATAAACGGTAGCGGTAAAATCCACATAAGGACAGAAGCTAGTATAGGTAGTATTACGGTCATAAAAGCAAGTAACGCATAAATGGCAGCAAATATTGCCCCTTCAGTCATTACTTTCGTATTCCTCAATCCATTCACCTCACATTAGAAAAGCGCAGAGCGCCTTGTTAAACTTCGACAAGCGTTGGAGAGCCAGCAACGTTTTTCCTAGAGCGCCTGGCGACTTAAATATTATTATGCATCTTCTCCTATATACTTAACATATAAACAAATATCTATATTCCTCCCATGATTATATACGAATTAAGCTCCTTTGAACAAGAAAAGCTAGGCAATATAAAGAGGCTGTCCAAAAACAAAGTGCCAGACACCGTTAGTCACCAAAATATAAACGGATAATAAATCTATTCGTCTATATTTAGTATGTTTTTTCCTGGTGTCAGGCACTTATGGGACAGCCCCTATAACCCTTCATCTTCAAAACGTTTTAAATCTCTATTATGTCCTATTAAAATTAAGATGTCGTTTTCTACTATGATCTCATCAGGAAAAGGAGAGATATTGACCTCTTCTTCTCTTTTAATACCTAAAATTGTACAACCGTACTTTGCGCGAATATCTAACTCAGCGATTGTACGATTAGCAACTTTTTTCGTTGCCATTAACTCCACAATACTGTATTCAGCCGATAATTCAATGTAATCAATGATTTTTTCAGAAACTAAGTAGTGAGCAATTCTAATCCCCATGTCGTGCTCTGGGTGAATGATACGATCAGCACCAATCTTTTCAACCACTTTATGGTGATAGTTGTTTTGTGCCTTGACCCACACTTGACGTACATTCAACTCTTTAAGTAATAATGTGCAAAGAATACTTGCCTGAATGTTATCTCCAATTGCTACGATCACATGATCAAAGTTTCTTATCCCTAATGATAATAGTGCATTTTCATCAGTAGCATTAGCGACAACCGAGTGAGTAGAGTATGGTGCATAATCATTAACTCGATCTTCACTGACATCAATAGCTAAGACTTCATGTCCCATTGAATAAAGTTCTTTACAAACACTACCCCCAAATCTCCCAAGACCAACTACTGCAAACTGTTTTTTCATTCTAAATAACTCTCTTTCTTTTATTTCTATTTATCATTTTAAACGAGCGTTTAATTTATTTTCGGTTCAATCGTTTTATGATGTAAAAGTTCTTCAAATTGAATTATATCAATTGGCTTACTATAATAATACCCTTGAACTTCATGACAATTTAATGTTTGTAAAAATTTTAGTTGTTGTTCTATTTCTACTCCTTCAGCGACAATGTTCATTTTTAAACCGTGCGCTAACATGATGATCGCTTTAACAATTTCTTTCCACTCGCTCTTTTTAGGAATTTCTTTCAAAAATGACCGGTCAATTTTTATTGTATCGACTTTATATTTTTGCAGTGAACTAAAAGAGGAATACCCTGTACCAAAATCGTCAATTGCGATATGTATTCCCATCTTCCTTAGTGTTTTTAAATTTTCCAAAATTATTATATTTTCCTCTAAAAATAAACTCTCCGTTATTTCAATTTCTATTAAATGAGGATCCTGTTGAGTTTCGTTAATCGCTTTCTTTATATTTTTGATTAAATCTTTTTGTAACAATTGAAGCACAGAGAAATTTAAAGAAATTTTTATTGGTGTCAAACCTGATTGTATCCATTTTTTCTTATGTTCACACACTGTTTTAAATACCCACTCCCCTAACGGGATAATGAGACCCGTTTCTTCAGCGATAGGAATAAACTCGTCTGGTCGAATGAGCCCTAAATGAGGATGCTGCCAGCGAATCAGTGCTTCTGCAGCAACAATTTCATTTGTTGTGGCATTAATTCTAGGTTGATAATACAAAATAAACTCATTATTTATGATTGCTTTACGAAGTTCATTTCGAAGAAAAAAGGCTTTATCACTATTCAATTGTAACCTTTCATCATACAACTGAAAATTATTTTTACCATTTCTTTTAGCAAGTGTTACTGCTAAATCAGCATTTTTCATTAAAGTTACTTTATCTTCTCCTGAATATGGATAAATGCTGATACCGATGCTAGCTGTTATGTTTAGTTCAAATCCTTCAACAATAAATACTTCTTTAAATACATCTTTTACTTTATAAGCTAATTCATCAACTTCACTGTTATTATGTATATCCTTAAATAAAATAGCAAATTCATCACTGGAAAGCCTTGCTAATACGTCACCTTCATTTATTGTAGCTTTTACTCTTGTAACAATCTTTTTTAACAATTCGTCCCCTATCTCGTCACCGGCAGATTCGTTGACAAATTTAAAGCCATCTAAATCAAATATCGCGACTGCTAGCATTTGGGATGATGTTTGGGCTTCTTCTATACTCGTTATTAAAATCTCGCCAAAACTCTTTCGATTAGGTAACTGTGTTAATGAATCAAAATAAGCTAAGTTGTACAAGTCTGCCTTTATTTTTTTGCTCTCAGTAATATCTCGGTAATTTATGATAATTCCTTTAATATTAGGATCTTCAAGATAGTTTGATGCAATAAGCTCAAAATCGAGCCACTCTTCAGTTATAGACTTTAACTTTAATTCAAATTTCACTTCCTCCTCGGGATTATTTACAACTTCAGAAAACTTTTGTTTTGCCTTTTCTAAGTCATCTGGATGGACAAAAGAAAAGCCACTTAAACCAACGACATCTTTAGGGTTATATCCTAAGATCATTTCAAAAGCTGGACTTTCATATATAATAATTCCTTGTTTATCAATAATCGCAATTATATCACTTGAGTTTTTTACTAAAGCTTCAAATCTACTTTGATTATTTATAAGTGCTTCATAAAAGCCGCTCACCGTAGTTTATCCCCCACTTTCACTACATAAAGTTTTCTTTATAAATTCCCTATTTACCCATTATTAAACATTTTATTATCTTTATTTCTCTATTAATAGCGAAATAAAGATAATAAAAAACCTCTACAGAAAAATGTAGAGGTTTAATTATAATTATTCACCAGTAACGTACGGTAATAAAGCGATTTGACGTGCACGCTTAATTGCAGTAGTTAATTGACGTTGGTACTTAGCACTAGTTCCAGTTACACGACGTGGTAAAATTTTACCACGTTCAGAAATGAAACGCTTAAGTAAGTCAACGTTCTTATAGTCGATTTTAGTGATCTTGTTTACAGTAAAGTAACAAACTTTACGGCGTTTTGGTCCACGACCACGACGTCCTCCTCCTGCCATTTAGAAAACCTCCTTTACCTAAAAATTTATATTCTCACAAAGGGTTGTCCCCTGAAAAGTTTCTAGAAAGCCAATGAATCAGAACGGTAAATCGTCATCAGAGATGTCAATTGGCTTGCCATCACTAGCAAATGGATCATCAGAAAATGATTGATTGTTACGTCCTTGATTCTGGTTGTTATTCTGGTTGTTATTCTGGTTGTTATTCTGATTGTTATTAGGGTATCCTCCTTGATTTGGAGGGCCATAATAATCTCCACCGCCCTGATTTCCACCAGAGTTGTTAGAGCCTTTAGATTCCAAAAATTGTACACTGTCAGCTACAACTTCCGTTATAAAAACTTTTTTACCTTCGTTATTTTCATAACTACGAGTTTGTAGTCGACCGTCTACACCAGCTAAACTTCCTTTACGTAAGTAATTTGCTACATTTTCCGCCTGTTTACGCCAAATTACAACGTTAATAAAGTCTGCCTCTCGGTTGCCTTGTTGGTTGGAAAATGGCCGATTTACAGCAAGTGTAATACTTGTTACAGCTATTCCATTTGGCGTATACCTGAGTTCCGGATCTCTCGTTAAACGGCCTACAAGAACGACACGATTTAGCATCAGAACCCCTCCCCATTTTATCCACTAGTTCTTATTCTTCGTCTTTTGTTACAAGTAAACGAATTACGTTATCGTTAATTTTCATTAAACGATCGAATTCTGCAATAGCTGCTGGTTCAGCAGTTACATTCATAAGTACATAGAATCCTTCACGGAAGTCTTCAATTTCATAAGCTAAACGACGCTTACCCATTTCCTCTACCTTATCAAGAGTTGCACCATTTTCAGTTAAAACGTTATTGAAACGTTCAACAAGTTCCTTCGTTGCAGCCTCTTCAAGGTTTGGACGAATAATGTACATGATTTCGTATTTACGCATTTTGTACGTCACCTCCTTTTGGTCTAAACGGCTCCTAATATATAAGGAGCAAGGGGCGAATAGTTAACATTTAGTATGTTATTTACTCGCATTTATCGATTATAGCAGAAAGCTTCTT
>SKSA01000152.1 GCA_007118195.1 Anaerobacillus sp.
TATAACTGGTTCACTAAAAAATTATATAAATCCTGTTCTGATGTTGGCCTAGGGTTAGCTTTGAGAGATCCTGACGACATACTCTCTTCCACAATTTTATTCACATCTTCAAGTTGAACACCAAAATCTTTGATAGAACTAGGAATCCCTAATTTTGAATTCATCAACCTTATCCAGCTTTCTAATTCGCTAGCACTATTTCCAACACCAATCTCTTTAGCTAGTTTTGAATATTTATCTGCTGATACTTCTTCATTATACCTAATTGCCCATGGTAACAGTGTTCCACAAACCAACCCATGGGGAATATTAAAATGTAAGCCTATTGAATGAGCTACTCCATGAACGATACCTAAACGAGCATTAGCGAGAGCTATCCCTGCTAAAAGACTTCCTAAAGCCATATCAGTTCTAGCTTGTTTGTCTTCAGGACTATGATATGCAACTAATAAACTTTTAGAAATAAGTTGAGTTGCTTGAAGACTATAGGGTTCTGTTAATACGGTTGCCCCAACTGAAGTAAAAGATTCTATCGCCTGTGTCAATGCATCCATACCACTCCACGCAGTTATTTTTGGTGGAGAAGACACTGTTAATTCAGGGTCTAAAATTACAACTCTGGCAAGCCACGACCTATCTCCTCTAATACTTTGTTTACTATTTTGTTCTTCAGACAACACAGAATTAGGAGTAGCCTCTGCTCCTGTACCTGAAGTAGTTGGAATTGCTACCCAAGGAATACCATTTTCCGAGATTGTGTGTCCATAGAAGTAATCTTTAACTAATTTTCTGTTTGGAAACTTAAGACCAGCGACAGCTTTAGCAAGATCCAAAATACTTCCACCACCAACCGCAATAATAAAGTCACCATTATGTTCTTCAACCTTTTTTATTAGTGTTTCTACCTGTTTAACGGTTGGTTCTCCAGAAGATACATGCTCACATATTACCTTAATATCGCAATTACTTAACTCTTGAATAATACCGGTAATTACCTCGGAATTGACTAATCTTCTTGAGTGAATAACAACTGCTCGTTTTCCAAATGAACATACTTCACTACCAATATTGGCAATACATCCCCATCCAGTAACGATTTTTTGTGGTACTTCTAATATGCATTGCATTGTATTTTTTCGCTCCTCCATCTACCTTTTTCTAAAAATAAAAATAAGGGAACTACCTCCCCTGTAAATTAGTTTTTTAGACACATACTAATCTCACATTTGGGAGGCAGCCCTTTTCCATATTTTAACCCGTTAGATTCTAGGGGCATAATTTATGAACTTTATTCATTAACTACCATTTTGGGGTTTTCATTATGTTCGCTTGTTAAATAAGTTATATCATCCTCTGGAACTGTAGCATGTTCAATTTCTTTTTCTATTTTGCTTCTATGGTAATTTAACTGTTCAGATGTCCAATTAAATCGTTTTTTCATATAGTTCAAAACCGGCTCTTTCCATTTACGTACCCAATTAATATTAAAGAAAATCGCACTTGTACGTCGGTTAAAGAAATCTACTGGTGTAGCTACCATTTCTTCTTCAATCCCATAAACTAAGGATGCAAATACCATAGGAGTTAGTTGATAATGTTTTGCTTCATCTCCTATTGTATACATAATTTCATAAACACGATTGACGTTAGTTCCATATAAATTTGCTAATTTACTAGATTCTTCTGGTGATAAACCTAATTTAATACCTTCTTTTATTTTTTCGTCCAAAAACTTAGGGAAGTTTTCCGAACCACCAATGTCGCCACCAGAAAGTTTTATTTCTGCTGTTGTACATGGTTTATTGATGCCAAGTTCCTCACTAACAATATCAGTGATTCTTTGCGCCATTTTTCGATACCCAGTTAGTTTTCCGCCAGCGATGGAAATTAAACCTGAATGAGAAATAAAAACTTCATCTTTTCTTGAAATTTCCGAAGCACTTTTTCCTTCTTCGTGGATAAGCGGTCGTAATCCTGTCCAGCACGATTCAATGTCCTTTATATTAAGCTTTACATTCGGAAACATGAAATTAACTGCAGCAATAATATAATCACGATCCTCGACTGTCATTCTTGGTTCAGCAATGTCATTGTTATAATATGTGTCTGTTGTACCTACGTAAGTTTTACCGTCACGCGGAATTGCAAACATCATTCTCCCATCGCTTTCTGTATCAAAATAAACGGCTTGTTTTAACGGAAAGCGTGATTGATCAATAACCAGGTGAACACCTTTTGTTAAATGTAGAAATTTCCCTTTTTTTGAATTGTCTTTTTCACGAATAGTATCTACCCAAGGGCCAGCGGCATTTACTATTTTTTTAGCACGAACAACAACTGATTCACCCGATAATTGATCGACAACTTTAACACCTACTACTTTACCATTCTCATAAATTAATTTATCAGCTTTTGCATAGTTTACAGCTACTACTCCTCGAGCTACTGCTTCTTTCATAATTTCTAATGTAAGCCTAGCATCATCGGTTTTATATTCAACATATACTCCACTACCCTTAAGCTTATCTTTACGAAGCAATGGCTCTTTTTCTATCGTTTGTTTTTTATTTAACATATAGCGACGTTCAGATTTTTTAACGCCTGCCAAGAAATCATAAGCTTTTAGTCCAACGGATGTCGCAAACTTACCAAAGGTTCCACCTTCAATCATTGGTAGTAACATCCACTCTGGTGTCGTTACGTGCGGTGCATTTTCATAAACAATCGCCCGTTCTTTCCCAACTTCTGCTACTAATTTTACCTCAAACTGTTTTAAATAACGTAAACCACCATGAACTAATTTTGTTGAGCGACTAGATGTCCCAGCACCAAAATCTTGCATTTCAATTAAACCTGTTTTAATACCACGAACATTTGCATCTAAAGCTATCCCTGCTCCAGTAATACCCCCACCAATTACTAACAGGTCGAGCTCTGTATTATTTAATTCTTTTAAATAAGTAGAACGTTGTATACTTGAAAACGGTTTTGCCATTTTGTAAACACCCCTTTTACTATTACACATAAAAGTAAAGAGACCACAACTGCTCTACCAATAACTTGACAGAGCGTTGTGGTCTCTCCTAATCTCCGACCGATTATTAACTTATACTTTCTTGAATTAAACCTTATATATTGGCAATATCTTTAATACTGCTTAGTGTAAATTTAGGATTATCTTCTGTTGTTGCCAACATATTTTCAGTAGTAATTCCAGTTAAAACAAGAACACTATTCATTCCAAAATCGTTCCCCATTTTAATATCTGTTTCTAACCGGTCCCCTACCATATAACATTGAGAACGATCCAATCCTAGAGTTTCAATTGCTGTAGCAGCTGCAATTTCTGAAGGTTTCCCAACAACATAGTCAACTTTTACTCCAGTTGCACCTTCGATCGCACCAATCATTGCTCCACAATCAGGAATTTGACCAACTTCCATCGGACAAGTTCGATCTGGGTTTGTGGCAACAATTTTTGCTCCATTACTCCATGCTTGGTAAGCATTATTCAATTTTTCATAACTAAATTCTCGATCCCAAGACATAACAACAATCTTAGCCTCTAGTGGACTAGAAGTAATAGAAATTGAATTTAACTCCAGTTCTTCAAAAAGTGGTTGCTCACCAATCACATACACTTTTTCATCTTTTTTTAATTCATTTTTTAAAAACTTAGCTAAAATAAAGTTAGAATTTAAAACTTCCTCTAAATGCGTATCGATGCCCATTTCATTTAGTTTTTCTACGTAAGAATGACGTGTAGCAATCGGTTTATTAGATAAGAATACTACCTTATCTCCTCTTCTTTTTAGAGAATTAATTGCCTCGGCTGCTCCATCGATTAGTTTATCTCCAAGATAAACTGTTCCATCAAGATCAAAGATAAACCCCTTGGTCATATTAACCTCCATTTAGTAAAGTCTATTTTTCGAGAAACGATTTGCAAAAGCTTGAAGTCCAAGTACTACTACAATAATTAAAATTGCCATTGCAGATGCAGTATAGAAATCACCACGTAATAAGCTTTGGAATACAACTAAGCTCATTGGCGCTAAGTCTGATGGTGCTAATAATACAGTAACACTCGTTTCTTTAATAACAGTAATGAATACAAGAATCGAACCTGCTGCAATTCCTGGCAACATTAGCGGTCCAATGATTGTTACCGCTGCTAGTAATGGTGATGCTCCTAGGTTTACAGCCGCTTCCTCAATGTCTTTTTTAATCGACATCATTGTACCCATCGTTGAACGTATCATGTACGGCATTCTTCGGATTGTATAAGCTACAATTAATAATAGCGCTGTCCCTGTTAATTGTAACGGAGCAGTGTTGAACGTTTGAATTAACGCTATACCTAGTGCGATACCAGGAACAATTAAAGGAATAGAAGCTATAAAGTCTAGTTTTGCAGCACCACGACGTACAACAAAATATGAAACAAATGTTGCAATAACAACACTTAAAATCAGTGCACCAACAGCTAACATAACACTGTTCCAAATGTTATTCGAAGAACTTGTAAAGATCCTTTGGTAATGCGCTAAGGTAAGTCCATCAGGAAGTGCCCCATGCCCCCAAGTTGTTGAGATTGATTGCAAAAATACTGTTAAGATTGTAAGCAACGGCATTAATACAACCACACTAGTATAGATTGCTAAACTAGTAGTTACTACTTTATTATCATTTAGTTTTTGCATTTTCGGTTTACCAGATAAAGTTCCATAGTCTCTCCCTTTTGTTACTAAACGTTGTAACCAGAAGAAGAACCCTGCAACAAGAACCATAATAACTGTTAAAATTGCTGCACCTGCCCAGTTAAAGAAGCCTGCAATTTCACGATATGCTTCAACAACAATTAAGTTTAAATCAGGTGGTGACATAATAATTGGTGTACCGAAGTCAGAAAAACTAACCGTAAAAATTAACAATGCACTTGAAATAATTCCTGGTATTGCTAATGGGAACGTAACAAAAATCATTGTGATCCAGTTTTTAGCTCCCATGTTTTGAGATGCTTCCTCTAATGTAACATCACTCGCTTTGAAGGCAGCAACCATTGGCCATAAAGCAAACGGGAAAAAGAAGAAAACTTGAACTAACACAATTCCTGTCATTGAATATACGTTAAACAGGACACCGTCTCCCCCGAATGCCTGATATATATTCGTAAACCATCCTGTACGACCGAACATTAAGATAAATCCAGCTGCCGATACAAATGTTGGAACAATTAACGGAATTGTACAAAGAGCAGCAAAAGTTTTCTTAAACGGCATAGTCGTTCTTGCAAAAGCATAAGCAATAGGAAAACACATAACAATAACTAATAGAGCTACACCTAATGCAAGAGCTAAGCTGTTTACTAATGCTTTAAAATAAGTTCCACCAGCTAAAAGCTTCATATAATGCTCTAGTGAAGAGTTTGATAAACGCTCTACTGTTGTCGACATAATTTCAGGATTTACTAGTGAACCAAATATATTAATAGGCATCCCTGTAAAACTTACTAAGAAAACAGAGAATAAAGGGATAATGAGAAATAGTGCAAAGAAACCTAAAATCGCCCATTTTAAAACTGACAAATAATCAAGACGGTCAAGAATACTTGCTTTTTTCGTTTTAACTTCAACTTTTTGATTATTTAATTCTGGTTTCATATTAGCAACACCCGCTCCGGATCAATTTTCAATTTCACGTCTGCTCCAGGTGGTAACACCGGAGTTCCCGGTTCAAATGTTTGATCAATCATTATTTCATGGTTCCCTACCATTACATCATATCTAATTTGCGCCCCTAAATACGTAGAGATTTTCACCTTCCCTTTAAGGACATTCTCACCGTCTTTTATCTTTCCGTTTGAAGAAAGCTCAATACTTTCAGGACGAATCATTACTTTAACATCTTTTTTATCTAATTTAATATTTGATTTTAATATCACGTCACCAATATTAACAACGCTTCCTTCTTTTGTTGATTCTTTAATTTGCCCTTCAAAAATATTTGATGATCCAACAAAGTCGGCAACAAACGGTGTTTGGGGATTACTATAAAGCTCTGTTGGTGTAGCTATTTGGACGACTTCACCATCTTTCATTACTGCTACACGATCCGCCATACTCATCGCTTCCTCTTGATCATGTGTTACGAAAATCGTTGTAATGCCAACTTCCTGTTGAATGCGACGTATCGTAGTACGCATTGAGTTTCGGAGCTTCTTGTCCAAGTTTGAAAGTGGTTCATCCATTAATAAAACAGACGGTTCCATAACTAATGCACGCGCTAATGCAACACGTTGTTGTTGTCCGCCTGACAACTCATTAACACCACGTTCAACGTATTTATCTAGCTCAACATAACTTAATGCATCCATAACTTTTTGCTCTATAGTTTTCGAAGGCTTCGCTAATCGTTTACTCATTAAGCGAGCAAAGCTTTTCAATTTTGTTGCTGGCCCACCTTGATATAACTCTCTTACAGTTAAGCTATAGGCAACATTTTCAAAAACATTATAGTGTGGAAATAAAGCATAACTTTGGAAAACCATCCCACAGTTTCTCTTATTCGCTGTAATATTATTAACTACGTTATTTCCAATTAAAATTTCTCCTGACGATGGATCTTCAAAACCTGCAATACATCTCATCGTTGTCGTTTTACCACAGCCAGAAGGCCCGAGAAGGGCGAAAAATTCACCCTCCTCGATATTTATATTTACATTATTTAATGCGACAACATCATCATATTTTTTAATTAAATTTTTTACTTTTACTGAACCCATGACGTTCCTCCTCAAATTTACGATTATTGGTATCTTTCTCTCCACTCGTTACGAATACGATCATAATTTTCAACAACCCAATCAATATCAAGTTGCATTGCGTTTTCCGCTAAACCTTCGATAGTTAGTGGAGATTTTGATTCGATTCCTGGCATGATCGGAATATGGTACCAATCCGCTTTAATTTGTTGCCCTTCTTCGGAAAGCATAAAGTCAATTAACGCTTTTCCACCTTCTGGGTTAGGACCATTTTCTACTAACGAAACAGGGTTAACTAGAATAGGAGTATTTTCAGGAACAATAAAATCTACCGCTTCTCCTCTAGCTTTATTTTGATAAGCCATGAAATCAAAACCAATTCCAATTAATGCTTCTCCAGTTGCAGCTGCACGAGTTGGCGCTCCACCAGAGTCAGGGATCGCATTCATTTGCCCACGTAATTTATCAAAGTATTCCCACGCAGCTTCTTCACCTTTTTCCATCATTAAACTTAACACTAATAATGTAGCTGTCCCAGATGCTGCTGGATTAGGCATTTGTAGTAAGCCTTTCCATTTTGGATCTAATAGATCATCCCATGTTTTTGGAAGATCCGCTTCATCTACTAAATCTGTATTATATACGAAGCCCAACACGAACACTTCTGTACCAATCCATTTCCAGTCTTCATGTCGAACTTTGATACCGTTTTCATAAACATCCCAATCTTTTATTGCTTCAGGGATATATGAAGTAATAATCCCACGATCAACAGCAGCTTCGAATGGTAA
>SKSA01000344.1 GCA_007118195.1 Anaerobacillus sp.
AATAAAATTCCAGCTCAACGTCTCATGAATTATACTGAATTGCTATACAAATTAAAGGTTTTTTCAGCTAAAGACAAAAATGAAATTTTAAACAAATTAAATAAAAATCAGTGAGTAAATACAGGGAAACACGAACGTTGAGAACACTTCTATTAAAATTATTCGTAAAATGCTATTCACTCATGAAAACTTATGCTATAATCACTTCAACAAATAAAATATTAATACTCGTATAATCGCAGGGATATGGCCTGCAAGTTTCTACCGAATTACCGTAAATGATTCGACTACGAGTGAATGAAACTATTCCTAACCATTTTGTTGGTTATGTATAGTTATTTACTATTTCAATTCGGTGCGTACAAGCTCGAATTCTATCATTCACTCATTGTTGGTTTTATGAGTGAACAGTAGAATTCGAGCTTTTTTAGTTTATTACATAGGAGGTTAACAATCATGAATATGTTAAAGCAAGCTATTTTACAAAAAGGCGTTGTCCTTTCGGATGGTGTACTTAAAGTCGATTCATTTTTAAACCATCAAATTGACCCAACGCTTCAAGTTGATATTGGTAACGAGTTTGCTAAAAGATTTGATGAAGTCGAGATCACAAAAATTTTAACAATTGAGTCGTCAGGGATCGCTCCAGCACTAACAACTGCCATTCAATTAAAAGTACCTGTCGTATTTGCTCGTAAAAAGAAGTCTTTAACATTAAGTTCAAATCTTTTAACTGCCCAAGTTTATTCATTTACGAAAAAAGAAACTAACGAAATTACAGTTTCTCGTGATTTTATTTTAGAAGGTGACAAAGTGCTCATCATTGATGACTTCTTAGCAAACGGTGAGGCTGCTTTAGGACTTGCTTCTTTAGTAGAGCAAGCAAGAGCAACCGTCTCTGGAATTGGCATTGTCATTGAAAAATCGTTTCAGCCTGGCCGAGAAAAATTGCAAAACGCAGGTTACCGAGTTGAATCACTTGCACGGATTGCCTCTCTTGAAAATAACACCGTTCGCTTTGTCGAACAATTAGTCACTAATAATTAAAACGTAAGTTAGCAATTTATACTCGCTTAGCTTGCATACAAAACCACCATGACGTAGCAACGTCACCATCTGGCATGGAAAATATAAATAAAGGAGCAAAACATAATGTCAACAAATCAAATCAACTACCCTTGGTATAAAAAAGAGGATACAGATGCTTTTTTTGCACTATTTCAAAATAACCTTGCTAACTTTGTCATTATTGCCGTAACGATGTTAGGTATGGGTTTCCCTGCAAGTATCGTATTTGGAAAAGTCATTCCAGGAGCAGCTGTTGCAGTCATCGTCGGGAACTTATATTATGCTTATTCTGCAAACCGCTTAGCTCAAAAAGAAGGTCGAACCAATGTTACGGCACTTTCTTACGGAATTAGTACACCAGTTATGTTCATCTTTTTATTTGGAGTTTTATTACCTGCAAACACTTTAACTGGTGATCCCGAGCTCGCATGGAAAATCGCTTTGGCTGCATGTCTCATTAGTGGGTTAATTGAAGTGGCTATTAGTATTACTGGGAACTGGGTAAGAAATAATATTCCACGTGCAGCAATGCTTGGAGCGCTAGCTGGGGTTGCCTTAACTTTCATAGCTGGAGAAATGTTATTTAGAACTTTTGAAATGCCAGTTGTAGGTTTAGTTGTTTTAGCAATTATTTTAGTTGGTATTATTGGAAAAGTTGCCTTACCTTTTAAAATCCCTGCTTCTTTATTCGCGATTGTAATTGGGACGGTTTTAGCATTTACCTTAGGTTATACAGAACCATCAAAAATCTCAGAGGGTTTAGCAAACTTTGGTTTTTATCCATTGTTACCGACACTAGCTGCCTTTGAAGGATTAAACTTATTGTTTGGAACAATGATTGCATTACTTGCGGTTATTTTACCTATCACCATTTATAACGCCGTAGAAACAATGAATAACGTCGAAGCTATGGCTGCAGAAGGGGACAGCTACGACGTAAGAGAGTGTCAAGCTGTTGATGGAGCTGGTACTGTTATTGGTACTCTCTTTGGTGGGATGTTTCCAACTACTGTATACATCGCTTCTGTAGGCTCAAAGTGGATGGGGGCAGGGCGTGGTTACAGTATTCTTAATGCTCTTGTTTTCGGATTAGCAGCTACGTTTGGTGTAATCGCTGCTCTCTCTGCGATCATACCGGTTTCGGTTGTTGCTCCTATTTTAGTATTTGTAGGAATTTCTATGGTTTCTACTGCTTTTCAAACAAATGAAACAAAATATTATCCTGCAGTCGTTTTAGCGATGCTTCCTTACTTAGCAAACTTCCTTATGACTCGTTTCAACAATACTGCTGGAGAAGCAGTTGCAAACTTTTCAAGTGCTATCGTCCCATTAGGTCAAGGTGCCATGTTTTCAGGAATTATTTTAGGTGCAATTACTGTCTATATCATTGATCATAACTTTAAGAAAGCCTCCTTATTCTCTTTTATTGGGGCCGGCTTATCTTATATCGGCTTAATCCACGCACCTTCACTTACATTCGGTGCTGCTTATGACTTTATGCTTGCATATATCCTTATAGGTATATTCTTTGGATTATATACATTAAAAAAGCAAACAAAAGTTAGTACGTCGGATATCCATTCAAATAAGAAAATAGCTTAATAAACAAGTGCAAGTGCCTTGATAGGTAATGAAAATCGATGATAAGATGAAAAAAGAACGAGTGATTTCCTGAACGAGCCTCTAAAATTCGCTAGAGTGTGCTCCTGCGGTTACTCGTCGCAAAGCTGCACGATGAATTCTCTAAGAAGTATCACATGAAGTGACCCGCGGTCAGTAGCTTTACAGCGAAGAGAAGGAATTTGCTCGTTCTATTACATATTAGGTGATGACGGAATGTCCGTCATGAGGGTTTTGCATGAAAAGCATTGTCAAAATTACGTTTCTTTATGATAATGAGAGAAAGGAGTGATGAAATTGCTAATTAAAGTATTTGCCAATTTTCGGGAAATTTGTGGCGGAAAAACCGTAACATTAACAATTGAAGATGGACAACCAATATACTCAGTTTTAAATCAACTTATTGATCGATTCCCATTAATGGCTGAGGAACTTTTTATTGAACCAAAAAAACTCAAACCACTCGTGCACGTTTTTATTAACGGGAAAAATATTATACATCTTGAAGGCTTAACAACACCAGTTAAAGAAACAGATCAAATAGCCTTATTCCCTCCGGTAGCAGGTGGATAATGGTAAAAAAAGAATTAGAAATAAGAGGGATATCACGTAAATATCTTAGTACATATTTACTTCAACTAGGTGCGGTAAAAGATCCTACAAATAGTTGCCTATATAAAGGGAATACTTGGTCATGTAAATTATCTGATGAAGAAAACTTTCATATGTTCCAATCAATCATCCCTAAGGTGTTTGTTTTTTTCGAAGCAGATGATGCAGAAACTTTAGCTGAAATTATTACACAATTTCGCAAAAAAACATTTCGTGCTGGCGGATAAGAAAAGCGCAAGGCGCTAAAAGGGAAGACCTCAATGGCCTTCCCTTTTCATATTTAAGCTCCTACAATTTCTTCAATCTCAAGCTCTTTTAGCTTTTCTTTCGTTACTACACCGTTTTCCCAGCCTCTTACTTCATAATACTCCTTTAGCATTTCAGCTAGATGGCTGACTTCACCAGCGGAGTTTCCAGTTGCAGGCTCCTTCAAGAAACGTTCTGGCAGTGTATCTTCTTTTCCATCAAAGCCAGCTTGATTATTAAAATAGCGTTCAATATTATATACTCTTTCACCAATCTTCATAATATCATCACCAGTTAACTCGATACCTACAACTGCTGAATATTGTTCTGCATACAGATCAGCGTTTTCAGAGAATGACGAGAATTTACAAAGATCAAGAGAATCAGAAAATGCGTGTAAGTCTTGGAATACTTTTAAAAGTCCGCCTTTTCCTTCTACTTTTGAACGATCGACAGCTTCTGGTATTCCTGCGATTTCTGCTGCAATCGTGTAACCTCTTAAGTGACAAGCACCACGGTTACTCGTTGCATACGCTAATCCAATTCCTTGTACACCACGAGGGTCATAAGCAGGGATGGATTGATTTTTAACAACCATAGCGAGCTGTCCATTACCGAATTTTTTCGCTGCATTTCCCGGACCTTCTGCTAAAATATCACCTATTCCTTCGCGATTAACGATCTTATCTACCCAGGCGATCATCGTATCTACATCGCCCCAGACAATCTTATCTTCAATTAAACCCTTTTCATAAGCTTCCATTGCCATTGAGAACGTGTTACCTAGCTCAATCGTATCAATTCCATAATCATTACATTGATTAATTAAATAAGCAATTGCTTCCTTGTTAGACGTACCACAGTTTCCTCCAAGTGCCCAAGCTGATTCATATTCATAGCTCTCGGTTCTAGTTTTATATTTGCCATCCTTCACTTCAACTTCTTTTTTACAAGCTACCGGACATGCATGACAAGTTGGTTCAGCTACTAAAAGTTCGTCGCGGATCGCTTCACCACTAATCGCATCAGCTTCGGCAAAATACGATTCTTGTGAGTTTTTAGTTGGCAGCGCTCCAACTTCATTCATAATGTTCATCAATACATTTGTTCCGTATACAGATAAACCACCTTTGTTTGGTGCAGTTAAAGCGCCTTCATTTATTGCAGCTAAACCATTTTTAACCGCCGTCGGGTATTTCTCTGGTAATGCAGGTTCTGGCATATTACCTTTTTGCGTTGCTTTAATAACAATCGCTTTTAAATTTTTTGAACCTGCTACAGCTCCTGATCCACCTCGACCAGCAGAACGATCATCTTCATTCATCCAACCAGAATAACGAACTAGTTTTTCTCCACCTTGACCAATGGCCATTATACTTGTATCTTTATCTCCATAAAGTTGTTGTAATGCGTTAATTGTTTCACGGGTAGTTTTCCCCCATAGGTTCGAAGCATCCTTTAATTCTGCTTTTCCATCTTCCACATACAAATATACGGGTTCCTCACTTTTTCCAGTAAAAATGAGATTGTCAAAGCCAGCCCATTTTAACCTTGCCGCAGTCCAGCCACCCATATGTGAATCAGTTACAGTTCCCGTTAATGGAGATCGTGTAACTGTACAAAGCCTTCCACTCATATGAACTCTTGTTCCTGTTAATGGTCCCGTCATTACGGCTAACATATTTTCCGGTGAGAAAGGTTCAGCGTCATATACTTTATGGTCAACCATATACTTAACACCTAACCCTCGTGCACCAACGTACCTTTTCAAGTCCGTCTCATTTAGCTTGCGATACTCAATGGCACCTTCTGATAAGTTAACCCAAGCTTCATGATTGCGATAACCTCCTAAATTCATGTAAAAACCTCCCCAAACATTTAAATTTTGTGAAACACTTAACTTATTCGCTAAATCCTCCCTTTTTCCTCTTTATCTTACAAATTTTTTAAGATAAACTTATCACAAATCTATTAATATGAGGATTTAACTAGAAAAAGACCACAAGGAGATAAGCTAATGGATAAAATTAACGATAAATACTCACGCCAGCTATTATTTTGGCCTGAAGGCAAAGAGAGTCAAATCAAACTTAGAAAAAAAGTTGTCACAATTATAGGGATTGGTGCGTTAGGAACTGCTCTTGCAAACCATCTCGTTCGTGCTGGGGTTGGTGAAGTTAGATTAGTAGATCGCGATTTTGTAGAAGAAAGTAATTTGCAGCGACAAATGCTTTTCGATGAAAAAGATGCGCTTGAGCACTTGCCTAAAGCAGTTGCCGCCCATAATAAATTAACTGCCATAAACTCTTTAGTAAAAATTAGATCCTATATTGAAGATATAAATGCAAGCAACATTGAAGATATTGTAGAGGGCTCCCATTTAATTTTAGATGGAACTGACAACATGATGACAAGATACCTTATCAATGATGTCAGTGTTAAATTAAATATTCCATGGATTTACGGAGGTGTTGTTCATTCAAGAGGTATGACTACAACCATCATTCCAAATAAAACCCCTTGTTTCAGATGCTTATTCCCTGACGTAGAAACCGGACATGCTGAAACCTGTGATACAGTGGGCGTATTAAGTACCGTCGTTCACGTCATTGCTTCGTACCAAGCAACTGAAGCATTAAAACTCCTAATCGAAGACCATAGTTTTATAAGGGAAGAAATGATCCAGCTTGATATATGGAAAAATGACTTTGATTTATTCCCATTTCAACTATCATTCAACCATGACTGCCCCTGCTGTCAAAAGAGCGACTTTAAGTTTCTATCCAACGTCTCCACTAACTTAGTGTCTTCATTATGTGGAAGAAACGCCATTCAAGTCACACCAATAAACTCAAAGGAAATTACATTTAGTGACTTTCATAAAAAGTGGGCTAAATTAGGTTCTGTAAAACAAACACCTTATTTATTAAGATTGACATACGAAGAATACCACCTTTCCTTATTTAAAAATGGACGGCTCCTCGTTCAAGGGACATCTGACATAACCATTGCCAGGCGACTGTACTCTACGCTTGTTGGAGACTAAGGGGTTATATTTTTTTATTTTCGCTCTGTTCCATTTCTTTTTACTATTTCATAAGTTATAAAAGAAACTTGTGTTGTAACTAATTTTAATAGGAAAACTGTTAGTTTTTTTAATACTTTTGACTTGTATAAAAGTAATGGAAAGGTGATTGATAAATGAAAAAATTTAGTTATACTGATATGTTAGCTTATTTAGGGATTAGTAGTGCTCATCCCGGTGGGCTTATGTTATCGAAAAGTATTTTAGAAAACGAAAAAATAAATCAAAAATCCAATATTCTAGATATAGGCTGTGGTACTGGCCAAACTTCTGCTTACTTAGCTAGCAAATACAATTGTACCGTTACTGCGCTTGATTGCCATTCTACTATGATAAAAAAAGCAAAAAAACGATTTGTAAGAGAAAATTTAAAAGTTAAGCTTATTAATGGAACTGCTGAAGAACTTCCTTTTAAAGAGGAAGCATTTGATTATATTATCGCAGAATCAGTAATCGCTTTTACGGATTTAAACTTATCATTACCAAATATTTTCACCGTTTTAAAACGGGAAGGCCAATTTATTTCTATTGAACTAGTCGCTGAAGATATGCTTAAACGTGAGGAAAAAGAAGAAATAAAAAATCTTTACGGTCTAAAAAATATATTGTTAGAAAATGAATGGAAAAAACAACTTACTAATCAACGATTTTCAACTGTAGTTATCGAGAAAGACAACAATCAAAATGGTTACAATATAGCAGCAGAGAAACATGATCCCTCTGATCATATCTATCCTGAACTGTTTCAAATTTTTGAAGCTCATGCTAAGTTACTTCAAAAATATAAGGGCCGTTTAGGTTATCGTATCTTTCGGTGTACTAAATAAAGATTTCACAGTATTAGTATATAGAAATAAGACGAGAAAAATAATCTGTGATTTCGGGAATACTTTAGAGACTCTA
>SKSA01000386.1 GCA_007118195.1 Anaerobacillus sp.
CCGTCACCATCAACCATGAAAATTGACGACTGAGTTCTCTCACTTCGCTGTAAACTTCTATCGAATTTTAGAGGCTCGTTCGTGAATCTCAGTCGTCAAAATCTTATTTTTCATACAAAACTGTATTTTCGTACAAAAAATGTGCTTGTATTATGATGAAACTTTATATAATATAACATATTTATGAAAATTATTTAATTAGTATATCTTAATTGGATAATTGTGATATACTATTATTAATTAATCGTTAAAGGGGAGAAACAACTTGGCACAATTTCAATATATTCGCTTGTTTGAAGAAATAGGTAAAGAAGACATTTCACTAGTTGGGGGAAAAGGAGCCAATTTAGGGGAATTAACACAAAAAGGTGTGAATGTTCCACCCGGATTTTGTGTTACGGCGCCCGCATACAGTGATTTTATTGAAAAAAGAGATTTAAATAAAAAGATAAATAGTATCACTAATTGCATTGATTATGAAAATACAGCAGAGTTACAAATGAAGTCTCAACAAATTCGAAGTTTAATTGAGAAAACAGACATGCTAGAGTCCATTGAAAAAGAAATTCGTGAAGCGTACAGTCAGTTTAGTAAATTGGTAGGTGTTAATGATCCTGATGTAGCTATTCGTAGTTCGGCTACTGCTGAAGATTTACCAGAAGCATCTTTCGCTGGGCAACAAGATACTTATTTAGAAATTAGCGGTGTTAATGAAGTGATTAAACATGTGAAGAAATGTTGGGCATCACTTTGGACGGCTCGTGCGATCTATTACCGAGAAAATCAAGGTTTCGATCACTTTGACGTTTCCTTAAGTGCAGTTATACAAAAAATGGTAAATAGTGAGAAGGCGGGTGTGTTATTTACTGCAAACCCTGTGACAAATAATCGTGATGAAATCATGATTAATGCTTCGTGGGGATTAGGTGAGGCAGTAGTATCAGGTATTGTTACCCCTGATGAATATTTAGTTAATAAAGAAACGCTAGCTGTCAATGAAAAGCAAATTGCAACGAAAAATGTTCTAATTGTTAAAAACAAAGAGGCTGTCGGTGCAGTTGAAGTTGCCGTTAAAGATTACTTAGGATATGAACAAGTAACGTCTCAATGTTTAGTAGATGAAGAGATTAAAAACTTATGTACGAGTAGTTTAAAGATCGAAGAAATTTATCATGCTCCACAAGATATTGAGTGGGCTCTTGATGCTGATACGAAAGAACTATATATATTACAAGCTCGACCTATTACTACATTAAAGGAGGAAGATGGAGAAGTGATAGAAACAAAAGTAGATCGTCGACCACTAGTGCGTGGTCTAGCAGCATCACCAGGAATGGTTAGTGGTAGAGTAAGAAAGATTAAAGATATTAGCGAAATTACGCGCGTACAAAAAGGTGATATTCTTGTAACGGTTATGACGAATCCTGATATGATTCCTGCTCTAAAAAAAGCCGCAGCTGTTGTTACAGATGAAGGTGGACGTACATGTCACGCGGCTATCGTCTCAAGAGAGTTAGGAATCCCTTGTATCGTCGGGGCTAGCACTGCGACAGAAACGCTAGAAGATGAAATGGAAATTACCGTAGATGCCACCCGTGGTATTGTATATAATGGCAATTTAGTGAGGGAAACAAACCAAGAAGCAACTGCAACAGTGAATACCCAAGCAACAATTGATGAGGCATTACTTGCACAACTTGCTCCTGTTACTGGAACAAAAGTTTATATGAACCTAGGAGAAGCTGAGTTAATTCATAAATATAAAAATCTACCATTTGATGGTATTGGTTTAATGAGAACAGAATTTATCTTTACGAATATTGGTGTTCATCCAATGTACTTAGTCAGAACAGGACAAGGTGAAAAATTAATTGAAGGAATGGCCGAAGCGATTACGACTGCTGCGGAAGTACTTTACCCTAGACCTTTAACAGTTCGTCTAAGTGATTTTCGTTCAAATGAATTTCGAGGTCTAACAGGTGGAGAAGAAGTAGAACCCGAAGAGGCAAACCCAATGATCGGTTGGCGCGGTGTCTCAAGGTACATTTCTCCAGATTACGAAGCTGGATTCCGGCTAGAATGTCAAGCTATTAAAAAGGTTCGTGAAGACTATGGGTTAACGAATGTTAATGTCATGTTACCGTTTGTTCGCACGCCTTGGGAAGTCGTTAAAGTTAAGCAAATAATGGCTGAAGAAGGGTTAATCCAAAATAATCAATTTAAAATTTGGATTATGGCAGAAGTGCCATCTGTCATTTTTGCAGCAGAAGAGTTCGCTGAGCTCGTAGACGGTTTCAGTATCGGAAGTAACGATTTAACACAGTTAATCATGGGGGCTGATCGCGATTCTGGGATATTAAATAGTATGGGTTATTTTGATGAAAGAAGTCCTTCTGTGAAACGTGCGATTCAAATGTTAATAGAAGCGGCTCACAAGCATGGAAAAACGGTATCCATTTGCGGGCAAGGACCATCCCTATACCCGGAGCTTACAGAATTTTTAGTTGAAGCAGGTATTGATAGTATTAGTGTTAATCCTGATACCATTAGTTATACAAGAAGGTTAATTGCATCAGTTGAGCAAAAACTAATATTAAATAAATTGCGTAAACTATAAAATATGGCTGTCCTATTAAAGTGTCAGTCACCCTACTTTTATTGCTTTAAATTGATTAATCTGCAATATAAGTTTTTTATAAGGGGTGAACTGTCACTTTAGTGGACAGCCACATTTTTTTGCGCTTTAAGAAAAAAGCTATTAAAAAAATAACGGATTATTGTTATTCTAGAGAAAGGCTTTTGGAAAGGAGCGATTATTATTGTCAATTTATTTTTAGTTTTATTTATCGCAAGCATAGCAGCAACTCGTATTCGAATTGGAAAGCATCTTCAAATAATATTAGCTACATTTGCTTTATCTTTCATTTTCTTAGCTGGTTGTACCGATCAACCTAAGGAAGATGCTCCAATAAGTGATATAGAAAATGAAGCCGATTCAAGCACAACGGTAAAAGGTAATGCCCAAATTCACTTTATCGATGTTGGTCAAGGGGATGCAACTCTTTTAAAAGGACCTGACTTTACCATTCTTATTGATGCAGGGCGGCATGACCGTAATGAAGTTGTTCCTTATTTACAAAATAACGGAATTTCCGAGTTAGACTTAGTGATCGGAACTCATCCACATGCTGACCATATTGGACAAATGGATAAAGTGTTACAAGCATTTCCTGTCAAAGAAGTGTGGATGTCAGGTAGTACTCATACGACGAGGACGTTCGAACGTGTAATCAATGCAATAATGGAACATGATGTTGATTATTATGAGCCGAGGTCTGGAGATCAATTTCAAATAGGATCTCTACAAATAAATGTCATTAATCCCGTCACGCTAAGTGGCGATTTTCATGATGATAGCCTAAGTTTAGTAGCCACTTACGGTGAAATCTCTTTTTTGTTCACCGGTGATGCTGAAAAACAAACAGAGGCAGCAATGCTACAAAGACAGGAACCGGTTCAAGCGCATATTTTTCAATTAGGCCATCACGGTTCAAGTACGTCTAATACCGAACAGTTTTTACGAGCAGTAAATCCTGAAGTTACTATATATTCTGCGGGTCGAAACAACTCTTACGGTCATCCACATAGAGAAGTAATTGAACGGCTCTATAAGATGAATATTCCTGTTTATGGAACAGTGGATAATGGAACAATTATTATATCAACGGATGGAATATCGTATACGATAGATGCTAATATTACCACAAAAGTAAACGAGGAAAAAGATCATGATATTAATGGTGAGAATGAAGAACAAAAAGAATTGCCACCCGTATCAAGTGAGTGTATTGATATAAATAACGCTTCCTTACAACAGTTACAAAATATAACGCATATAGGAACAGAACGAGCAGAGCAGTTGATTGGATTAAGACCTTTTTCATCCGTAAATGAGTTAACGAAAATAAACGGTATCGGATCAGGAAGGTTAAAAGAGATAAAAGCTGAGGGTAAAGCGTGTGTAAATTAATTTATAATGTAAAATGTAAAATTAAAAAGTTCGTCATTTTAAATAGGGTGTAATTATCAGGAAGGCTCGCCAAACGGCGAGTTTTCTTTATACTCTAGGAAAGTTTAACTTCCTTAAAGCCATTCAATAATTTTACATTCTTCAATTTTACATTATACATTAAAAATAGTGACATCCTAATCTTATGTATGAATAACATTAGGAGGTTACTTCATTATGCGTCGTTTAGCAACACTTTTTAGTATTGTTATGATAGGAATATTATCAATTTGGTATGCAAATGCTCATGATCAAGAAGAGTATTATGGGCAAACACAAATGTCACCGATCCAGCTGCAAGCATTAGACAAAGTAATGGCTGAAGATCTTTCATACACAACTTCGATGTTCATCGATCAGCTCAAAAATCAGTTAATTCGTTGGAGTGAAAATGACCTTTCTAATAAAGAACTTTATGAAAAATTCCATGAAGAGCTTATTAATCACGATCATTTTGAAGCCTTTGCATTAGTGAATGACCGTAAATTTGAATTTATGGCAGGTGAAATGGATGAAAGTGATTTGCAAAAGCTAGTTCATTCTTTCCAAGAAATTAAAAGCTCAGACCCATATACGAAATCAGGGAATGAGTATATGCTGATGAGCTGTTCGACTGAGGAAGGAAAAGAAGTTGTAGGAGAAATTGATTTATCGTTTGTAAAAAAATATGTTCGCGATTTGGCGCATGTAGCAGATGCCAATGGTAATCTATTTATTGGCGGAGATGATGTTGATGTAGATTTTGAAGGTGAAGGGATCCGGCCAGGTGGGGCGGTTGAAAGTGTTCCGGAATTAGGGTGGAAAATTGTTGTTCATTCAGATGAGAAGGCGGAACCAGAACCAGATTTTGTAGATCATGAAGTCGTTCTAAGTTTTGCTGAAGGGGTCAATGGTGAACAATGGATTAAGCATTCTCCTTTAGTTTTAGTGAAAAATGGTGGCCCTTATTATGTCGTTCGCGATGAGACAAGACCAACAGAGCAATTAGTGTACGAATTAAGCATGTTAGAAGAAATAGAGACAGTAGAACCTAATTATTTTTATACGAAGCAACAGCGAGAACCATTTGTAAGGAGAAATGGAGAGTTTCCGAATGATGAGTTTTTTGAACCTTATCAATGGAATTTGACACAAATCTTTGCAGAAATCGGCTGGGATATTACGAGCGGATCAGAGGATGTGCCTATAGCAATTTTAGATAGTGGTGTTGACCCAGAGCATGAAGATTTAAAAAATCGAATCTTATTTGGATATAACGCATTCAAAGATGATGATGAGTTTTATGATGAGCATGGTCATGGAACACATGTAGCTGGTATTACTGCAGCGATGACGAATAATGATATAGGTATAGCTGGAGTTTCTTGGTTTAATCCAATATTACCAGTAAAAGTATTAAATGAAGATGCAGAAGGAACAGCATTTGAAGTAGCTAGCGGAATTAGGTGGGCAACCGACCATGGTGCGAAAGTGATTAACATGAGCCTAGGTGACACGTTTAACTCAAGAATTATGCATGATGCAATAAGGTATGCCTATAAAAATGATGTTGTTTTAATTGCAGCAGCCGGTAATGACAATGTTGAAACACCGATGTATCCAGCGGCATATGATGAAGTAATAGCTGTTTCAGCTGTTGACGATCAACGTCATAAAGCAATATTCTCTAATTATGGAAACCATATTGATGTAACTGCACCAGGTGAACATATTCCTAGTACATTTCTCGATAATTCGTATGTGATGATGTCTGGAACATCGATGGCAGCACCACATGTGGCGGGTTTAGCTGGGCTTATTCGCTCTATTCATCCAGAGTTAACAAATGATGAAGTAGCTGAAATTATTCGCTCGACTGCAAATGATATTGGTCCTGAAGGGTTTGACCCTTATTATGGGTTTGGTGAAATTAATGTTGTTAGAGCGTTACACTCGTTACCGAATAATTAGGAAAAGCTAGGGTGAGGTGTAAGTGAAAAAATCAAGAAAAAGAGCCCTCCACAAAAGGAGGCCTCTTTAATGTTACAACGTTGCTAGTAGCTGTTTAATTTGACTGTCAACAACTGAAGTTACTTGTTGTACAATTTCCAATTCTGTTTCAGTTAAGGTGTTTCCTTCCATTTGCCTAACCATTAATTCATAGCCGAGGTCAAAATTTAGCATCTCATTAAATTGTTGAATCATTACATTTCCCCCTTCGAAATTAAAAAATACATAAATCGACGGAGGTTCGTGTTCGGAAACTGGCTGGCATATTGAATATTAATCAATGAAGCCCCTATAGCTTTGCGTCACCATTTTTCAATGGTTTTGCCCTTTCGTACGATTTATGTTAGAAACATTATATTCTTTTATTGATAAGTAATCAACTATATAAAAGCATATTGATATAATTGTAACAATTTTTTTAACGCTTTAAAGAAGAAAGCACCTTAATCACAGCAAGTTATTGTGCATGGTTGACGTTTTGTACTAAATTAAGTAGCTCGTCTAGTTCTTGACTACACTTTACTGTTTTCTTTGAAGTTAGTCCTGTAATGTTGGCTAAATAAATCATTTGCATTCGTTTTTTTTCAATGACTAATTTTAACATTGTCTTTCGGTCACTCCTTAAATCTGCTGTGAACAAGCTTTTCTCATAAATCATTATTCAACAAAATCCATGAAATTTAAACAGTTTCGCTAAAACTAGTCATAAATCTTTTTTTATAGAACGAATTCGTCAAATGCACATCCGTTTCGACATGTGTTTTTCTTTTAATATTCGATTTCGTCGTATGATTTTGGCTGGGGGTCACGACCATCAGGGGTATGAACATCGTATTTAATTTTAACGTCATTCTCTTCGTCTCTTCGCTGTTTTTTGCTTACATTAATATTTTCTTTTTTTATTTCTTTCAATTCTTAACACCTCTTTTATGATATGATTTTCATATTATTTCCTTTTAATTAAATTTCATGTTCAAAATATAAAATGACATTAATCGTAGATAGAAGGGATTTAAATGGAAGCTAATAGTAAAGAGATCATCTATAGGTGGTTAAAACAAGAAAAAGTTTTATTGTACAAGATAGGATATGTTTTTCTAGCTAACGAAGAAGAGATGGAAGAAACGGTCATTCGAACGATTAATACAATGCAAGAGGGTTTTGTAAGTATCGATGAGCAATTTAAAAAGAGATTTATGGCTACTTTTATTAAACAATGCTTATTAAAAGATATAAAACAAATCGACCTCCGTGATAATAATGATATTTCACAGAAATTATTTAAACTTGAAGCGCCTTTTCGACAATGTATTTACTTTAAATATGTTCTCCTTATGAGCGATCTTGAAACAGCTCAGCTTTTACGTATACGAGATGATGTTGTTGCTACATATGTTATTAACGGATTTGAACAGCTTATTATCGATAATGGGGATTCCTCTAAAATAGCATTGCACCATCTA
>SKSA01000311.1 GCA_007118195.1 Anaerobacillus sp.
ACTCAAAACTTTAAACTCCAATAGACTCCGTAGCGTTACTCACAGACAACTCAAAACTCAACACTCTTCACTCAAAACTATTAAATAAGCCCAACTCTTTCAAAAATCGTATCCACATGCTTTAGATGATGATTATAGTCAAAGCAGTCGTTAATTTCCTCTTCAGTTAATAATGAGGTGATTTTCTCATCTGCATCTACTAGCTCACGGAACTGAACGCCTCTTTCCCAAGCTTCCATTGCTTTCGGTTGTACAAGGTCGTATGCTTCTTCACGCACCATTCCTTTGTCAATCAGTGAAAGCAGAACACGTTGTGAATAAATCAATCCGTATGTTCTCGTCATGTTACGCTTCATATTTTCAGGGAAGACCGTTAAATTTTTCACGATATTTCCGAAGCGGTTTAACATGTAGTTTAAGGCAATCGTTGCATCTGGCAAGATCACTCTTTCAGCCGACGAATGCGAAATATCTCTTTCATGCCAAAGCGCAACATTTTCATATGCTGTTACCATATGTCCACGAAGTACACGAGCAAGTCCGGTCATGTTTTCTGATCCGATTGGATTACGTTTATGAGGCATTGCTGAAGATCCTTTTTGACCTTTTGCAAAAAACTCTTCTACTTCACGTGTTTCACTTTTTTGAAGGCCACGAATTTCAACAGCCATTTTTTCAATCGAAGCACCAATTAACGCTAACGTTCCGATATAGTTTGCATGTCGATCACGTTGCAGTGTTTGTGTTGAAACTGACGCACGGTCAAGTCCTAAGTTTTCACAAACATATTGCTCAACGAACGGATCAATATTTGCATACGTTCCAACCGCACCAGAAATTTTCCCAACTCGAACTCCTTCGGCTGCTTGTTGAAACCTTGTTAAGTTACGTTTCATTTCTTCATACCAAAGAGCAAGCTTTAAACCGAAAGTCGTCGGTTCTGCGTGAACACCGTGCGTACGTCCCATCATTACTGTATCTTTATGTTCAATCGCTTTAGTTTTCAAAACTTCAATAAAGTTTTTAATATCTTTTTCAATAATTTCGTTGGCTTGCTTTAGTAAATAGGATAAAGCAGTATCAACAACATCCGTTGACGTTAAACCGTAATGAACCCACTTTCTTTCTTCACCAAGAGTTTCTGATACGGCTCTTGTAAAAGCGACAACATCATGTCTCGTTTCTGCTTCGATTTCTAAAATACGTTCTATGTCAAACGAAGCGTTTTCGCGGATTTTTTTTACATCTTCTTTCGGGATGTCTCCAAGCTCTGCCCATGCTTCACAGGCAACGATCTCCACTTCTAACCACGCTTTAAAACGGTTTTCCTCTGTCCAAATTGCACCCATTTCAGGTCTTGTGTAACGTTCAATCATTCTTTTAAACCTCCATCTTTTCTTCGTTCCAAATTTTAAGTGAAGCGATCTTTTCCATTGCTTCTTCCACTGTGTCACCGAGTACATTTATATGCCCCATCTTTCGTCCAAGCTTTGCTTCTTCTTTACCATATAAATGAAGATGGCAATCTGAAAAATGTTCAATATTTGCTAGTACACGGGACAAGTGTTCACCTAATATATTAACCATTACCGTTGGCTTTAGTAAACATGTATTGCCTAATGGCCAATTACAAATGGCACGAATATGTTGATCAAATTGAGATGTTTCACACGCATTGATCGTATAATGACCTGAATTATGTGGTCTCGGTGCTAATTCGTTCACGTAAATTTCTCCATCTTCCGTTAAAAACATTTCGACAGCGAGCGTTCCGACAAGTTCAAATTGGCTCGCTAAATGAAGTGCAACCTGTTCAGCTTTCTCAATGATCTCTTCACTAGTACGGGCGGGCACAATCGACAAATGCAAAATATTGTTTTTATGAATATTTTCAGCGACCGGAAACGTTTTTGCTTCGCCTTCGCCATTTCGCGTGACAATGACGGATAATTCTTTTTCAAAAGTAAGCCATTTTTCTAAAACGAGTTCGCCTCGAAGAGCTAATTGTTCGTACGCATGCTCGATTTCTTCTCGCCTCTCAATAACGACTTGACCTTTTCCATCGTAGCCACCACGACAAGTTTTAAGTACGGCAGGTAGCCCAAGTTCACGAACACCTTGCAATAAATCTTCTAATGAGTTTACTAGGTAGTAAGGAGCCACCTTTATTCCTGAAGCTTCAATCGCTTTTTTCTCTTTACCACGATGTTGTGTCGTCGAAAGAAGTTTACTTCCTTGCGGTAAGTTACCGTTTTCCTCAAGCCAATTAGCAGTTTTGCTATCTATATTTTCAAACTCATACGTTAGGACATCACAATTTTTAAGAAGCTGTTTTGCGCCATCAAGGTCATCATAAGCGGCAATAACTTCAACATCGGCAATTTGTCCACATGGGGACTTTTCATTCGGTTCTAACACCGCAATTTTATATCCCATTTCTCTAGCAGAAAGAGCCATCATCCTGCCTAGTTGGCCACCGCCTAAAATTCCAATGGTACTCCCTGGTAAGATCATTTCTCTCACAGTTCTTCACTACTTTCTAACACTCGTTTTGTAATTGCTGCTCTCCTCGCTTCTACCGCTTCAGCGATATCATCGTATTGAGTCGCTAGCATTTGTGCTGCGAGTAATCCAGCGTTTTCGGAACCTGCCTTGCCAATCGCAACAGTTGCAACTGGAATTCCCCCAGGCATTTGCACGATTGAAAGAAGTGAGTCAAGACCGTTAAGCGCCTTCGATTGAACAGGCACGCCAATCACTGGTAAAACAGTTTTTGCCGCTACCATGCCTGGTAAATGCGCAGCCCCACCTGCTCCAGCGATAATAACTTTTAATCCTCTTTCTTTTGCTGTTTCGGCATAAGTAAACATTAAGTCAGGGGTTCGGTGTGCAGATACGACCTTTTTTTCATAAGGAACTTGTAATTCCTCTAAAATGTTGCAAGCATGCTGCATCGTTTCCCAATCAGAAGTACTTCCCATGATGACACCAACTAATGGCTTTTTCATAAAAACCTCCTATGAATCTATAATTAAAGTGTTTTTCAAACAAAAAGCCCACGTATAAAGATGCTTTTAGACTCTGGTAAGAGAAAGCAATCGAATACTTGGGCTGGAGAGTGTAGTTTAAATAAAAAATTGCTCTTACAAAAGCTAGACTTTGCACAAAGCCTTAGTTTTGTTTTATACTATTCGAAAGTTATTTCCCAATAGCATAAAAATTAATTAAACGTTTAATTAATTTTTAAGAACAATATTAAAGAAACTACAAGTATATTTGCTTCTCTTCATAGTCTAACGATTTACGGTCATTAGGTAGAAACTTTCGGGCCCTATCCCCAATATTATATGAAGAAAATAATTATGATGTTTTCTTTTCAGTTTAATCTTAGCAGGTTGTCAGAAGATTTGTCAACATAAAAATCGAACGTTTTTCACAAGAATGAGATGTATTGTTCGTTTTTAGTCTACTAATTTACCTTCGAAGACTATTTTTTGCTCTTTTACAACTTTTTCAAGCTTACCACCTTGCGATACTTCATGAAAAATCGGCTCTTCCATTCTTCGTGTTGGTGAGTACCCTTCCTTCGCCATACGTTCAAGACATTCAGATATCGTTTCTCCAGTTTCAACAAAAAACTTTTTCTTCTTTGGCTTTTTTTCCACGTTTAACTACCTCCTTAAGGCATTAGGAATATCTGGCTCATACTCTTTCGTAATTACATTTACTGTTATATAACCAAGAGCTAATTTTTCTTCTATTTTCATCCCGACCAATACACCTATAGCATAACCAATCGCATACGCAATTAAATTTTCAACACGATCAAGATTATCAAGTACTAAACCTAACGTTTCTTTTTTTATAACGTATAAAGTTCTTTCCATTTATTTAGAAAAGGAGCCGTAGCTTCATTCGGTTGTTCAATGACTTCCTTCGTATTGCCCATTTGCTTCACATTCCCATCAATAATAACGGCTAAACTTTTTGTTAAATGTCTTATTTCTAATAAGTCGTGGCTAACAAAAAAAGTCGTTGTACTAGTGTCATTTAATATTTCTTTAAAGTCTTGAATAAGCTGTGCCTTCGTAGGAAAATCGAGGGCTGAAAATGGTTCATCAAGAAACAGAACCTCTGGCGCTAAAATCAATGCTCTTGCAAGATTTACCCGTTGAGCTTCTCCTCCAGATAAAGATCTAGCATTCTTTTTCGAAAGAGAGGCAACATTAAACTTCTCCAACCAATAGTCTACTTTTTCATTTATCACTGTTTTGTTTTCCTTCCTAAGCTTCAAGCCTAGCGCAACATTATTGTGTACAGTCGTATCAAACAACAGTGATTGTTGTAGGGCTACTGCAAACCTTCTCCTAAGTTCTAAGTTAAGAGAATTAGCCTGTTTTTCTTCACCTTTATAAAGTACTTGCCCTTTTGTTGGAGCTTGTAAAAATGATAATACTTTTAGTAAGGTACTTTTTCCAGCACCATTAGGACCAATGATCCCTAATAAATCCCCTTGTTGCAAAGAAAAATGAGGAATATCCAAAAGCGTTTGCTTGTTAGCGATATACTTTACATCTTTTAATTGTAATATCTTCATACACGCTGCTTCCTTTGTTGTAATATTGTTAATAAAAACGTAATCATAAACGCTAATGACATTAAAATAAATGAAAGGGCAATAGCGACATCAAAATTTCCTTTTGACACTTCCATCACCATTGACGTTGTTAAAATACGAGTGTCACCTTTAATATTTCCTCCTACCATCATTGCAGCACCGACTTCAGCAAGAACTCGCCCAAGTCCAGCCATAATCGCAGCAAGTATCGCTAATTTCGTTTCACGCAGTAACAGACCAATTCTTTGAAAACCTGTTGCTCCTAGCGCCTTAATCTGCATTAGCATTTTATGATCAATTTGTTGAAAAGCTGCTGCCGTCAAACCAATAATGATCGGTAGTGAGACTAATACTTGCGCCATAATAATCGCATGAGTCGTATAAAGTAAACCTAAGTTCCCTAATGGTCCCGACCGCCATAATAGCATTGTAATGTAAAGACCAGCTACAACTGGCGGTAAGCCCATGCCAATGTTTACAAAAACGAGAACGATTTTTTTACCCGGAAATGAGTTAAGCCCTAATAAGACTCCTAAAGGAATACCTACAACCGTACTGATCAAAATGGCCGTTAAACAAACTTGTAATGTCGTATAGGTGATATCAAATACTTCTTTATCACCACTTAAAATCATTTTGATTGCTTTTATTATTCCATCTATAAAAATTTCCATTTAGCAACACTCACTTAGACGTTAATCTGTATATTGGAAAAACAGTGGTTGATCATATTGCTCAATACCAAACTCTTTAATAATTTTTTGCGCTTGCTCACTAACCATAAATTCAACAAAAAGTTCACCAGCTTCGCCATTCACTAGGTCATGCTTTTCGTCATTTACTTGCATCACATGATAGATGTTTAATAATACATCGTCACCTTCTCCTAAAACGGCCATATGTTCAAAATTTTTGGCATGAGCTAAATACGTCGCTCTATCCGTTAATACATAACCTTCTCTTTCAGCACTTAATTGAAGGGTACTGCCCATTCCTTGACCCGTTTCTAAATACCACGTTTCATTTGTTGGATGTAATTCTGCCGCTGCCCAAAGATCTAGCTCCATTTTGTGGGTACCTGAGTCATCTCCTCTTGATACAAAAGTTGCTCCAGTTTCATAGATTTTTTGAAACGCAGCCCCTACATCCGCATCATTAATACCCGCAGGATCCGTTTCTGGACCGACAATAATAAATTCATTATACATAACTCTTTTTCTATTAAGTACATCTTGACTTTCTACTAGTTTTTCCTCAAAGGCCGGAGCATGTGTTAGTAATACATCCGCCTCGCCTTGTTCGCCCATCGCCAATGCTCTTCCTGTTCCAACAGCGATCGTCTTTACATGGATATTGTGTTTTTCTTCAAAAAGTGGAATAAGTACATCTAAAAGACCACTATCTTGTGTACTTGTTGTTGTTGCTAAGATCATGTCCTGCGGTGACTGACTAGATGGAACACCATCCTTTGTAGGTTCAGCATTATTTGTACAAGCAACCGTTACTAACATAAGTAGTGCAAACAAACATAGATATATTTCCTTATTAATCTTCATGAAAAAGGTCTCCCCGATTAATTTGTTTTATATTTTATTTCTCCTAAACCCTTTAACTTGTACCCTGGTATTTTAGCAATAGTAGATTTAAACTCATCGGAACAAATAAGATCATGTAATCGGCTAAGTTCTTCTTCATTTTCACTTGTCCAACGAAATACAAGGTCAAATTGTTCCTCAGTGACAGGAATAAAATCTAATCCTAATTGAACAGCTGCTGACCTAATTCCAAAACCTACATCTGCACTTCCTCTACTAATGTGCGAAGCAGTTCCTAAATGGTTCCATTCTTCATTTTCATACCCCATAACATCATTAGGTTTTATTTCTTGTTCCGCCAAATAAGCATCTAACAAGAAGCGTGTTCCCGATCCTTTTTGCCGATTAACTAAAACAACATCTTTTCTAGTTAGATCGCCAAAACAAGTAATCTTCTTCGGGTTTCCTTTAGCAACAATAAATCCTTGCTCTCTAGAAGCTAAACTTATAACCGATATCCGTTCATGAACAAAAAGTTGCTTAATAAACGGAATATTATACTCTTTTGAAGTAGGATCAAGAAGATGAACTGCCGCAACATCTGCTGATCCTCGATAAACCATCATCAAGCCTTCAAGACTTCCGATATACGTTGGTTGAAGCTGTATATCGGTATGTTGACTAACATACTTTGTTAACTGCTCAACTAAAAAATCATGACTACCTGTTAAGCGGACGGTCGAACTTAAAGAAGGTTTGATAGGATTGGAAGGTTTGGAAGCAACCGGCTGATTAGGCTTAGTTTGATAGGCTTGCGTCCTATTTTTATAGCGTTCTACCTCTTCAGGGTTAACCCTCATTTTATTTCCAACTTTAAAAGCATTTAATTCGCCTCTTTTAATTAATTCATAAACCGTATGCTTAGAAATTTTAAACATTTTTGCTATGTCATCTGGTGTATATGTAGTATCATTTATCATCGTTTCCCCTCCTTTAAGTAAAGCAGTTGTACTCTACTTAAAATTAACCTATCGCGATTGCAAAATCAATCTTTTTGTTTAGTTTTGTTTGTTTTCGTTTGGTTTTATCAAGTTATGTTAAAGGTGGAAACACAAATAAATCAGCGATTATCGCTAGTAAAATCAGAGAAACCAATGCTAAGTACACTCATGAAATAAGTTGTGCAAGTAAATTCTTCTTATCGCAAATAAACATGAGCGTAACGCAATAATATTGGAATTACAGCTAAAATAATGGTACGAACTCGAGAAATACATACTCCCACGATGGTCTCTGCAAATATATGTGATTTATCGAAAGTAAACACGGGGCTATCGCAAAAATAT
>SKSA01000080.1 GCA_007118195.1 Anaerobacillus sp.
TTGCGTGATGTGGCTCATTTTTGGTAATTATGAAATTCACTCAGATATAAAAGAAATTTAAGAGGTGAGAAACTTGGGGAAAAGTGCACCGATTGATCAACAAAAATGGTGGAAAAGTTTAAAAGACCACCGTTACATAAGGGTTATTTTATTTTTGATTTTAGGAATCATTATGTACTTATCCATGGTAAGTAACATTTATCCAGAAACATTAAATGTAAATCCTGGATCTTACGCTGAACAAGATATTCGTGCTCCAATTACTATTGAAGATAAAGAGGCAACTTTAAAAAAGAAGAATATCGCTGAAGGAGCTGTGACGCCTCAGTATACGAATAGTAAAGCTATTGCACAAAAACAAGTAAAAAAAATTAATGATATTTTTAAAATTGTAGCTCAAATAAATGAAGAAGCTAATGATAAATATAACGAAAAGCTAGATGAGATTCGAAATGAAGAATTTGTAACAGAAGAAGAGCTTGAAGAAAGGTTAAGCGATGTTGAAAAAGTTCCGCTAGAAGAAAAATTAACGAATTTAAAACTAATCATTTCAAATCAAACAAGTGAAGATTTGTCAGATGAAACGTTAACTACTTTACTCGAGGTAGACGAGCATGAGTTGGAAATAGCTAGAGAAACGACAACAAACGTGATCCATAATGTTATGAGTGAAGAAATTAGGATTGATGATGTTGACGATGTAAAAGATCTGGTTGATACAAAAATTAACATTTCCACGGTCACTCCAAAGTTACACCAGGCAATGGTGGAAATGGGTAGATTTGGTGTTACCGTCAATTATATTTATGATGATGAAGCAACGGAAATTGCTAGAAAAGCTGCAATTGAAGCAGTTGAACCTGTGATGCTTCGTGAAGGTCAGCTAATTGTAGAACAAGGAGAAATCATTACAACAACTATTTATAGCCAATTAGCTCTTTTAGGATTGTTAGATGATCAGTGGAATATCTTTCCTTTTATCGGTCTGGCTATTCTCGTGATCTTACTCGTCTTAATGTTAGCTTATTATTTAAGTGATGCCAAAACGTCAGTACAAAAAAATAATAGTCATTTACTTATGTATGTGTTGATCTTCTTTGTTTCTGTTATTTTAATGAAGGTCACTAGTTTTACTCATAGTCTGAATTTTCAAGGGATAACGCTAATAGTACCAATTGCTGTAGGCTCAATGCTAATAACGATGTTGATTCATCAACGTGTAGCCCTCTTTACTAGTATGGTTTTTTCAATTATCGCTAGTATCATATTTAATGCGGAAACGATGGGGATTGTAAACTACACGCTTGGTATATATGTGTTTTTTAGTTCAGTAGCCGGAGTGTTTTTCTTAGGGAAATCAAATCGAGTGTCACGAATCTTACAAGCAGGTTTGTTTGTATCCGTTATTAATATCTTGACGATTGTGGCATTACTAATGTTAAGAAATGTGCAATACGGGTGGTTAGAGGTTGGTTCTCATATCGGTTTTGCATTTCTTTCAGGGTTTTTAGCAGCAGTTTTAACGCTAGGGTTGCTACCATTCTTTGAGGCCGGTTTTGGTATTCTATCAACGATGAAATTAATTGAACTTTCGAATCCGAATCATCCTTTATTAAGAAAGATTTTAATTGAGACACCAGGTACGTATCACCATAGTGTCATCGTTGCCAATTTAGCTGAATCTGCTTGTGAGGCCATTGGGGCAAATGGTTTATTAGCACGTGTCGGCTCGTATTATCATGATCTTGGAAAAACAAAGCGCCCACACTTTTTTATAGAAAACCAAATGAAAATGGAAAATCCACATGATAAGTTGTCGCCACAACTAAGCAAAACAATTATTATCTCTCATCCTTATGATGGGGCAGAAATGTTAAAGAACCATAAAATGCCAAAGGAAATTATTGATATTGCTGAACAACATCATGGAACGAGTCTATTAAAGTTCTTTTACCATAAAGCAAATCAAGAAGCAGACGAAACCATTCCTGAGGAAGAGTTCCGTTATCCTGGACCAAAAGCGCAAGGCTCAGAGGCCGCAATTGTTGGAATTTCAGATTGTGTTGAGGCAGCAGTACGTTCGATGGCTAAACCTACACCTGAAAAAATTGAGGCTTTGGTTAAAAAAATTATTACAGAACGTCTTGAAGATGGTCAGTTTGATGAATGTGATCTAACATTAAAACAACTAAATACAGTTGCCACGTCTATTTGTGAGACGCTTAAGGGTACGTTTCATTCACGGATCGAATATCCAGAAGACGTGAAAGAGAAAGGAGAAAAACAAGAGTGATCATTGAAATTGATATTCATGATGAAACAGGTGAAGTGACTGACGAACAAATGAAATTAGTTAAAAATCTTATGAACGAAGCAGCAAAAATTGAGAATGTAACTAGTGGTTCTGAAGTTTCGGTTACTTTTGTAGAGGACGAACAAATTAAAACCATTAATCGAGAGTATCGAAATAAAGATGCTGTAACCGATGTTATTTCTTTTGCTTTAAATGACGATGATACAGATATGCTTATAGAAGGCGTACCAATTCTTTTAGGCGATATTATCGTTTCTTATCCAAGGACAATACAACAAGCGGAGGAATACGGCCACTCAGTTGATCGGGAGTTAGGATTTCTTGTTGTTCATGGTTTTCTTCACCTTCTCGGCTATGATCATATGAACGAAATTGATGAAAAAAAGATGTTTAAAAGGCAAGAGGAAATTTTAGAGGCCTATGGACTTCAAAAATAATTATGATAAAGGTTGGAAGAGGTTTATTTGGAGCTTTCGTTACGCATCTTCAGGGTTAAAGCAGGCATTTGTTCATGAACAAAACTTGAAGTTTCACCTTTTGATTGCATTCCTAGTGATCACTTTATCGTTTGTTTTAAAAATTCCTTTATATGAAAAATTAATTTTATTACTTGTTATTGGAGTTGTGATCGCATTAGAAGTGGTTAATACAGCTATTGAGAGGGTCGTAGATCTTGTAACAAAGGAATATCATCCGATGGCTAGGGTCGCAAAGGATGTCTCCGCAGGGGCAGTTTTGATTTTTAGTATTTTTGCTGTCGTTATCGGCTTATTAATCTTTTATGAGCCAGTGGTTAGTTGGCTAGTTGGAATGGAAATCGTCCCAACAACGAAGGAAGAGACTTAAACCTTAAACATACTCTGTTAGCTAAATAGTTATAATAAATAATGAGAGGGGACACTTCTCATGTGGTGGAAATCGTTTCAAAAAAATATTATTGTTGGTTTTATTACGTTATTACCTGCAATTGTTACACTTTATGTGGTACAACTTTTGTTCTCAGTGATTGATCGCTTTTTAGGGCAATTTTTAACAGACGTTTTAAAAGCTTTAAGAATTTTGAAGATTGATGAGGGAAGTATTTATTTTTTAGGCGTGTATACACCTTTCTCAGAACGAATTTTAGGTATTGGCTTTATTTTAACGATCGTGATTATTGCTGTCATTGGTTCGATGAGGAGAAAGGGTAAGAACCAATATCTATTTGACAATGTAGATCATTTTTTTCGGAAGATTCCTCTAGCTAATTATATATACTCATCGGTAGAGCAAATGATCAATGCCTTTACTCAAGAACGTTCTTCGTTTAAAAAAGTTGTTATGATTGAATACCCTCGCAAAGGTGTCTATACGCTCGGCTTTTTAACGGGGGAATCGAAGGGGGAAGTACAAAGAAGAACGCAAAAAGATTGTATTAACGTCTTTTTACCAACAACTCCTAACCCTACATCTGGTTGGCTTGTACTTGTGCCCCAAGAAGATGTTACTGAGTTAAATATGACCGTCGAACAAGGCTTGAAATTTATCATATCTGGTGGTGTCGTTGTGCCGCCTGATAAAGCGGCTTTGCTAATAGACGAGTGTGGAAAAATAGTCGAAAAAAACATTTCAAGTAATGAAATGGTTATAAATGTTAATAGACGAAAGGACGATTAACTAATGGAAAAAGATCGTTTAATAGAAGAAGCGAAAAAAGCAAGGGAGCTGGCCTACGTTCCTTATTCAAAATTCAAGGTAGGCGCAGCGTTACTTGGTAAAGATGGAAAAGTTTATCATGGCTGTAATATTGAAAATGCAGCTTATAGTATGTGTAACTGTGCAGAGAGAACAGCGCTTTTTAAAGCGTACTCTGAAGGCGAAAAAGATTTTGATGCGTTATGTGTTGTAGCAGATACAAAACGCCCTGTGCCCCCTTGTGGAGCTTGTAGGCAAGTAATCGCAGAACTTTGTTCACAAGACATGAAAGTAATTTTAACAAATTTACAAGGCGACATTGAAGAAACGACAGTAGAAAAGTTGTTGCCAGGAGCGTTTTCACCGGAGGATTTAAATGAATAAGACAAGCTATAAATCAGGATTCGTATCCATTATTGGTAGACCAAACGTAGGTAAGTCTACATTGTTGAACAATGTAATTGGACAAAAGATTGCGATCATGAGCGATAAACCGCAAACGACAAGAAATAAAGTTCAAGGTGTTTATACCGATAATAATACACAAATTGTATTTATTGATACACCTGGAATACATAAACCGAAGCATAAATTAGGTGACTTTATGATGAAAGTTGCTTACCAAACGTTTAAGGAAGTTGACTTAATTTTATTTGTTGTAGATGCAAAAGAAGGCTTTGGTGGTGGAGACCAAGCGATTATCGAACAGTTAAAAACAGTTCGTACGCCAGTTTTTTTAGTGATCAATAAAATCGACTTAATACATCCAGACAAGCTTTTACAATTCATCGACCAATATCGCACTAAATATAATTTTGCTGAAGTTATTCCAATTTCTGCTCTTCAAGGGAATAATGTCAATACGCTTAAAGATCAAATTGTAGAGTATTTAGAAGAAGGACCACAATATTATCCAGCAGATCAAATAACCGATCATCCTGAGAGGTTTATCGTCTCAGAACTGATTCGTGAAAAGGTATTACACTTAACTAGAGAAGAAATTCCTCATTCAATTGCCGTTGGTATTGAACAAATGAAAGAACGGGAAGGTAGCAACACCGTTTATATAGGTGCGACAATAGTTGTCGAAAGAAGTTCGCAAAAAGGAATTATTATTGGAAAACAAGGTGCTATGCTTAAAGAAATAGGAAAGAGAGCTAGAGGTGATATTGAAGCTTTACTCGGCTCAAAAATATTTCTAGAACTTTGGGTGAAGGTTCAAAAGGATTGGCGAAATAAAGCAGGATTTTTAAGAGATTTCGGCTTTAGTGAAGATGAGTATTGATCTTGTTAAAAAATGGGAAACGACGGTCATTTATGAGCGTTGTTTTTTATTTGTAAATTCTTTAAAATATACTTAAAAATAATTAGTAATATTTCCTTAACATGTTTTTTGCAAATGAGGTCATTCTAATAGTTATAGCGAGGTCTAGGATAGCTTTTTAATAAAACAAATGGTTAAACACGTAAATCAAGTTTCTCGAATAGAAAGGTGGATTCTCTTATGTTAGATTTTTCCTGGAAGGTATTTTCGATGACAGGTAGCGTCGACACGTACTTAATTTTGAAGGAAATTGAAAGAGACACTGTTAACGCAGGAGAGGAGTTTAGAGAGAAGCTAGATGAAGTAGACACTCCTACAAGTTGATCTTGTTTGCCATTAATTACAATGGCGCGGTGATAAAGATGCTACAAAAGGTAGAGGGAATCGTCATTCGTACAACCGATTACGGAGAAGCGAATAAAATTTTAACATTGTATACACGGGAGTTAGGTAAAATTGGTGTGATGGCTCGTGGGGCAAAACGTCCTAAGAGCCGTCTTTCTTCTATTTCTCAATTATTTACTCATGGCCAATACGTTTATCAAAAAACGACTGGTCTCGGTGTATTGAATCAAGGGGAAATGATCAGTTCATTTAGAGATTTAAGAGCAGATATATTTTTAACAGCATATTCGGCTTATATTGTAGAATTATTAGATAAATTAACGGATCAATATGAAAGAAACCCATATTTGTTTGAACTACTTTTTCAAACATTTCACTACATTGATGAAGGTTTTGATTATGAAATTTTAACAAGGATTTTTGAAATCAAAATGTTGAGAGTGGCAGGAGTTGGTCTTTATGTTGATGGGTGTACCCATTGTGGAGCGAAGGAAGGAGAGTTTTCGTTTTCAATAAAAGAAGGCGGTTTTCTTTGCCATCGCTGTCTACATGTTGATAATAAAACATTAAAAATTCATGCTGCCACGGCTAAACTACTTCGACTATTTTATTATTTTGAGTTAAACCGTTTAGGATCAATATCCGTTAAACAAGAAACAAAAGATCAGTTAAAACAAATTTTAGAGGCCTATTATGAAGAATATTCCGGTTTACATTTAAAAAGTAAACGTTTTTTAAATCAATTACATAAGATGAATATCGATTAAAAGAAGGTAATTCGTTTGAAGATATCGGAACATTAAAGGATATCTTTTCGAATTACCTTCTTTTTCGTTTTGGAAATAGAATTTATTGTTCATTTAGTATATAATTATCGAAAAGCATAGCACATTTTATATAACTTTAAAAAAAGTATAAGTATTAACTTTTTGAAATGGAAAGTTGTCTAGCTCCAGCGCCTACCCGCTCGAAGTCACTACGTACCTATTCCATCTAGATTAAGAGTGGGCTACATGGAATAAGTTGTCCAGTGCTTGTCGTGGGTGACCGAGGTGCTTGCGCTTTTCTTAAGTTATGGAGGCGGTGAGGAAAATAGAACTAAATAATAGGCAAGAACAAATACTTCAAATTGTAAAAGATAATGGGCCTATAACTGGGGAGCAGATAGCAGAAAAGCTATCACTCACCAGAGCAACGTTACGTCCAGACTTAGCGATTTTAACAATGGCAGGCTTTTTAGATGCGCGCCCGAGAGTTGGTTATTTTTATACCGGAAAAAGTGGGAAACAGTTGTTAGCTGAAAAAGTGATGAAACTAACGGTTCAACAATATCAGTCGATCCCAGTTGTCGTTACAGAATCATCGAGCGTATACGACGCTATTTGTACAATGTTTTTAGAAGATGTAGGAACATTGTTTGTTGTTGATCAATCAACATCACTTGTAGGCATATTATCGAGGAAGGATTTATTGAGGGCAAGTATCGGAAAACAAGTCCTTGAAACAGTTCCTGTTAATATTATTATGACTAGAATGCCTAATTTAACAATTTGTTATAAAGATGATTTGATTATTGATGTGGCAAAAAAACTGATTGAAAAGCAAATTGATGCTCTTCCTGTAGTGAAATCAACTGATGGAACTAAGTTTGAAGTTACCGGTCGGATCACGAAAACAAACATTACAAAGGCGCTTGTTGACCTTGCTAATGATGAATAACTTTTGTAGTAAAAAAAATATTTGTTTCAAATTTAATAAATTTGAAAATGGAGGTAGAGATGCAAGTAATAAATAACCACCCCATTGTGTATGTAGTTTCAGATTCTGTAGGAGAAACAGCAGAGTTAGTTGTAAAAGCTGCTGCAAGTCAATTTAATCATTCAAATATAGATATTAGAAGAATTCCGTATGTTGAAGATGAAGAAACGATCGAAGAAGTTATTACATTAGCTAAAGAAGTAAATGCAATAATTGCTTTTACATTAGTAATTCCAGATAAAAAACAGTTTTTAATTGAACAAGCTGAAAAGGCTGGTGTTACTACTGTTGATATCATTGGCCCAATGATTGGTAAAATTCAAGACATAACAAATAAACAACCACGTTACGAACCTGGCCTTGTACATAAATTAGATGAGGACTATTTTAGAAAAGTTGAAGCGATTGAATTTGCTGTAAAATATGATGATGGTAGAGATCCACGGGGAATTATGAGGGCTGATGTTATTTTAGTGGGAGTATCAAGAACCTCGAAAACTCCTCTATCACAATATTTAGCACATAAACGTTTAAAAGTAGCTAATGTTCCTTTAGTACCCGAAGTTGAACCACCGGCAGAACTTTTCTCCGTTTCACCTAAGAAGTGTGTTGGTCTAACTATTAGTCCCGAAAAATTAAATGATATTAGAGCAGAGCGGTTAAAAGCGCTAGGATTAAAAGCAGAGGCTACTTATGCTAATGTGGAAAGAATAAAAGTAGAACTTGAGTATGCAGAAAAGATTATGACAAAGATTGGCTGTCCTATCATTGATGTATCTAATAAAGCTGTAGAAGAAACAGCCAACTTAATTTGGAATATGTTTAATGGGAAATAAGAAAAGTGGATTCGTCAGCTAGTATCTCGTATTGGCGACAGGTTTAGTATGATAAAATTCATTGGAAATTTATCTCTTAAAAAATACAGAGGCTATCCTCTGTATTTTTTGTTGGCTAGAATTTGAAAAATAGCTTATAATGAAATATTGTGATCAAAAATTATGCATAATCTTGAACTAGAACAAATAAATTAAAAAAGTCAAGACTTATTCTATAGTTTTTGGTAATGATAGTAAATGAAGTATTTATAGAAAAAAAACTGTTAAAATGTTAGCACATTAGAAAAAGGTGGTAATTTACTGCTTAAAAGTTAAATAAAGAAGGATTCCTATAGGAGATGTAGAATAATCAATTATGCGAAATGATGTTCAAACCGTTTATGTCGATGCCGATTCTTGTCCTGTAAAAGAAGAGATCGATCATTTATGTAAAGAGTATAACAAAAAACTTGTTTTTGTGGCTTCCTACGCTCACGCCATAAATCCGTCGTTAGGGACATTGACAGTGACGGTAGACTCACGTACGGAAGAAGCGGACTTGTATATAGTTAACCATTGTCGATGTGGTGATATAGTCGTAACCCAAGACCATGGTTTAGCAGCTTTGCTATTACCTAAAGGTGTTAACGTAATTTCTCCGCGAGGGAAACATTTTCTTGAGGGTGACATGAATGAACTTCTGTTTGCTAGGCATTTAGGAAAAATCCAAAGAAGGGCAGGGATGAAAACGAAAGGCCCTAAAAAGTTTACAACTGAAGATATTTTAAAGTTTTGTGAGCAATTTGAAAAAAATTTGTCAAAATAAGAAGGAGTTTAGCAAAAAAACTCGAAATTAATATACTCCAACCTCTTATACAATGAATGAGTAAGAATGGTGTGAAAAAAATGGGAAATAGAATTTCTGAAGACAAGGTCGAAAAAATAAGAAATTCTGTAGACATTGTAGATGTTATTAGTGAATACGTTCAATTAAAGAAGCAAGGGCGAAATTTAATTGGCTTATGTCCGTTTCATGGTGAAAAAACGCCAAGTTTTTCGGTATCACCAGAGAAACAGCTATATCATTGTTTTGGTTGTGGTGCAGGTGGTAATGTTTTTTCTTTCGTCATGGCTACCCATGGATATGAATTTTTAGAGTCGGTGAAACACCTAGCTAGGCGAGTAAACATTGACTTACCTGAATTGGAACAAAATGAAAAAGATAAGACATCGACCGAGTATAATCTAATGGTTTCTGGAAGTGAATTAGCTGCAAAGCTATATCATCATTTGTTAATGAATACAGAACAAGGGAAGAATGCCTTTCAATATTTAAAAGAAAGAGGCTTTACAGAAGAAATGATCAGCACGTTTTCCCTTGGTTTTGCACCTAATACGTGGGATACGTTAGCTCACTTCTTTGAAAAACGTAAGGTACCTTTAAATATAATGGAACAAATAGGGCTTCTTGCTAAACGTGATTTTGATGGTAAATATTTTGACCGCTTTCGTGATCGAGTAATGTTTCCGATTTGGAATAAAGATGGAAAGATTATTGGTTTTGGTGGAAGGATTATCGGGAATGAACAACCTAAATACTTAAATAGCCCCGAATCAAAAATTTTTAATAAAAGTAAAATTCTATACGGTTTTCATATTGCAAGGCCTGAAATGAGAAAAAAGAATGAAGCGGTTCTTTTTGAAGGCTATGTGGATGTCATTACTGCATGGCAAGCTGGAGTTCGTAATGGAGTTGCCACATTAGGAACTGCAATTACCGATGAGCAAGCAAAGCTTATAAGAAGAAATGCAGAAACTGTTATTATTTGTTATGACTCAGATCGTGCTGGGTTAAAAGCAACGTATCGTGCGATCGAAATACTGGAGGCGCATAATTGTCATATTAAGGTGGCTAGTCTCCCAGAAGGTTATGACCCTGATGATTATATTCAAAAGTACGGTCTAGAAAAGTTCCGTAACGAAGTCATTGGCGCTAACCAAACTACGATGGCATTTAAAATGAATTTTTTAAGAAAAGGGAAAAATTTACAAAATGAAGCAGAAAGAATGAAATACATAGAGGATGTTCTTTCTGAAATTACTTCACTGTCTAAAGCGATTGAAAGAGATCATTATTTAAGACAGTTATCTCAGGAGTTTTCTCTTTCTCTTGATGCATTAAAACAAGAGTTGTATCGCCTATATAAAATAAAAAAACGTAACAACAATTCTCATAATGATCATCATCTGCCGAAAATGAAAGGTAAGTTTGTCACTGAAAAGAAACTTTTACCTGCATTTCATAATGCCGAACGAATGCTTTTAGCCTATATGATGAAAGATATTAACATTGCATGTACCGTTCAAGAAAAAATAGGTGGTAATTTTAATATTGATGAGTATCATGCGATTGTAGCTCATTTGTATGCCTATTATGGAGAAGGGAATGAGCCGAATTCGAGCCAGTTCATACAAAGGCTTAACGATGAAAAATTATCAAGGATTGCAACTGAAATTGCGATGATGACGATAAGTGAACAATTGTCGGAGCAAGAGTTGAATGATTACATAAAACAAATCACAAACTATCCTAAGGTAATTGAAATCGAAAAAAAGGAAAGATTGCGCAAAGAGGCTGAAAGTAGGGAAGATTATAAAATGGCTGCCAATATAGCTATGGAGATCATTCAAATGAAGAAGGAATTAAAGCATTAAATGCTTAATATAATTTTAAATTTTTTTAAAAGTATAGCTGCTCTAATACTATAGCAACTTATCGTTGTTTGGAAGTATAAGCTTGAACTATCGGAAGGAGGGGTCGTAATGGCAGAGAAACCGCTTCGCCCTGTGGCTGAAGGAGAAATGTCAATCGATCAAGTAAAAGAACAATTAGTAGAACTCGGAAAAAAACGGGGTGTATTATCATATGCGGATATCACAGAAAAACTAGCTAGCTTCGATCAAGATTCAGACCAAATTGACGAATTTTTTGAATATTTGGGTGAACAAGGTATCGAAGTTTTAAATGAAACTGAGGAGATACCGAACATCCAAGAGGTTGCTAAAGAAGAAGAATTTGACTTAAATGATTTAAGTGTTCCACCAGGTATAAAGATAAATGATCCTGTTCGGATGTATTTAAAGGAAATTGGTCGTGTCCCATTATTATCTGCAGAAAACGAAATTGAATTAGCAAAGAAAATAGAAACTGGTGATGAAGAGGCAAAAAGAAGGCTTGCTGAAGCGAACTTAAGGCTTGTTGTCAGTATTGCCAAACGTTATGTGGGCCGAGGGATGTTATTTCTTGATTTAATTCAAGAAGGCAACATGGGTTTAATTAAAGCAGTTGAAAAGTTTGATTATGAGAAAGGTTATAAATTTAGTACGTATGCAACATGGTGGATTCGTCAGGCAATTACAAGAGCCATTGCAGACCAAGCTAGAACCATTCGTATCCCAGTGCATATGGTTGAAACCATTAATAAGCTTATTCGCGTTCAGCGCCAGTTACTACAAGACTTAGGTCGTGAACCGACTCCTGAAGAGGTCTCTGAAGAAATGGATTTAACTCCTGAAAAGGTTAGAGAAATTTTAAAGATTGCTCAAGAACCAGTTTCTTTAGAAACGCCGATTGGTGAAGAAGACGATTCTCATCTTGGTGACTTTATTGAAGATCAGGAAGCACTGGCACCATCCGATGCTGCTGCTTATGAGCTGTTAAAAGAGCAGTTAGAAGATGTTTTAGATACTTTAACTGATCGTGAAGAAAATGTACTTAGGCTTCGTTTTGGACTAGATGATGGCCGTACAAGGACACTTGAAGAAGTTGGCAAGGTGTTTGGTGTAACAAGAGAAAGAATTCGCCAAATTGAAGCAAAAGCATTACGTAAGCTTCGTCATCCAAGTAGAAGCAAACGTTTAAAAGATTTCCTCGAATAAGATAGTTATCTAAAGGTTTATTCCAGTTGGAGTAAACCTTTTCTTTATTAATTCAATTAATCTTTTCTAATTTTATTGGGCCACTAAACCGTTCATTAAAAGAAAAACATGATAAAATAAAAGCATGTTTTTTCTAGGAGGACGGAAAATGGATCGAAAAAAAATTATCATAAATGAAATAAAATATTGGAAGAAAAATCGTCTTTTACCTGAGCAATATTGTAACTTCTTATTAACCTTATATACAGAAGGAGAAGATACTGGAAATAATGAAAAGGCAATGAAACCTAGCAAGTATAGTCAGTTAACATCCATACTATTTATGATGATCGGGATGACATTATTAGGATTAACATTTCTTGTAATTTATTTTACTGACTTTTCTCCTCTTTTGCAAACTGGTTCGATTTTAATTTTAAGTATTTTAATGTTTTATTTAGCATTTTTCAGTAAAAGCCTTGAACAACGTTTTTTCCATTTCTTTATTTTATTAGGTGCACTCATCGTCTTTTTGGGAACGATCCATGTAGTTAATTTTCTTTTTCCACAACAACCAAACGCGATAATAGCGGCTGTTTTTTTTACATGTATTGCTTGGTTATTTGTTGGTAAAAAATATAAATTGAAGTACTTTACTATATCTGGTGCTATTGGATTCATCATTGCATTTTATTTTTTAGTTATTTAGTCAATGATACAAATATAATACTGTTATGGGTAGAATTTTTGAAAAGGAAATTTCCGCACAAAACATTGATCAAAAGTAATTTTTGTACATAACAATAGGAAAAATATATTTTTACTGTATTTATTGTGATAATATAAGATATATTTGATAAATTGGTGCATTTCACTTTTCTCGATCTTATTTATCAAGTAAAATAACAATAGTCTTATTCCGAAGTTACATATTTAAGAAGAAGGAGTGGCAATATGAAAGGAAAACCATTATTTCCATTTGCAGCAATTGCAGTAGTAGGTTTAATACTTATGATTAGTTTATCTTTTATCGGCGTTTACCAAAAAGAAGAGAGATTAGCACTCGAAGGTGAAGATGCAGTTGAAGAGCAACCGACACAAGATACAGCTGATACATCAGATCCAATCGCATTAGGTGAACAAGCGTATCAGGCTACTTGTATCGGGTGTCACGGTGGAAGCTTTGATGGTCCAATGGGTAATTTAATTGGCATTGGTGATCGACGTTCCAAAGAAGAAATTATGACAATTATTCATGAAGGTGGAGCAGATTATGGTTTACCAGGGATGCCGGCTTTCAAGGATGCTGATGCTGAAGCTATCGCTGAATACTTAATAGAAGTTGCAAATTAAAGAAAAGAGGGATTGTTTGTTTAAGGCAATCCTTCTTTTCTTGTTTGCATATCAATAGTAGAACTATTAAGATTAAATAAATACATAATTATAAAGGTGAATCAGATATGAACGAAACAAATTTATCAAAGCGTTTAACATTAGTAGCGGAGCAAATTCCGCCAGGCAGTAAATTAGCTGACATTGGGTCAGACCATGCCTATTTACCATGTTTTGCATTAAAACATGGCTTAATTCAGTCGGCAGTAGCTGGAGAAGTAAATGAAGGGCCGTTTCAATCAGCCGTTGAACAAGTTCGCAAATTAAACTACGAAGATAAAATTATTGTTCGAAAGGGTGATGGGTTACAAGTATTAAGTAAAGGTGAAGTAGATGTAATTACGATTGCTGGTATGGGAGGTCCTTTAATTTCAGCAATTTTGGAACAAGGGAAAGAAAAACTTAGTGGAGTAAAAAGGTTAATTTTACAACCGAATGTTGCTGCTAACCAAATTAGGGACTGGCTTGAATTAAACAATTGGGTACTTATTAATGAGGAAATCATTGAGGAAGATGGAGTCATTTATGAAGTTTTAACAGCTGCACGAGAAGGTAAAATACCTTATAGTAAAGAGAAACGTAATCTCGAATTACTACTAGGCCCTTTTTTAATGAAAAAAAGAAGTCCGATTTTTATAAAAAAGTGGAAAAATGAGTTATCATCGTGGAAGAAAATCGTTCAACAATTTGAAAAGGCAAAACAAACAAGTGAAGTAATCGATAAGAAACAACAGTTGTTAGAGAAAATAAAACAGGTGGAGGAGATTTTACAATGACAAAGTTAGCTAATGGGCAAGCTATTATTCAAGCCTTTGAGTCATGGTCACCGAAATCGTTGGCAGTTGAAGGAGATAAAATTGGTTTACAAATTGGTACACTAAATAAACCGATCAGTAAAGTGATGATTGTTCTTGATTTGTTAGAAAATGTAGTGGATGAAGCAATTGTGGAGGAAGTAGATTTAATTATCGCTCATCACCCGATCATATTTCGCCCCATAAAATCGATTCAGACAGACCGACCGTATGGAAGAATCGTCGAAAAACTAATTAAACACGATATCACGGTTTACGCTGCCCATACAAATCTTGATGTGGCAAAAGGCGGAGTTAATGATTTGATGGCAGAAAAGCTTGGATTACAAAATATAGACGTATTAGCACCAACAACAGAAATTAGCTTAAAAAAACTTGTTGTTTTTGTACCTTATGATCATGCTGATCAAGTTCGTGAATCGCTAGGAAGAGTTGGTGCAGGCTATATCGGAAATTACAGTCATTGTACGTTTAACTCTGAAGGAAAAGGAACCTTTAAACCACAAGAAGGCAGCGATCCTTTTATAGGTAAGCAAGGGAAGTTAGAGGAAGTTAAAGAAATAAAAATTGAAACAATTTTTCCAGCTACTCTTCAAAATAAAGTGATATCGGCGCTAGTAAAGGCACATCCGTATGAAGAAGTTGCTTATGATATTTATCCACTACATAATAAAGGTGAACAGCTCGGATTAGGAAGAATTGGATATCTCCAAAATGAAATGTCATTAAAAGAGTTTGCCTTGTTCGTTAAAAAGGCTTTTGAAGTAGAAGGTTTAAGAGTTGTAGGAGAAATGAATGAAAAGGTTAGAAAAGTAGCGGTTTTAGGCGGTGATGGAAACAAGTATGTATCACAAGCTTTGTTTAAAGGGGCAGATGTTTTCGTTACTGGTGATGTTTATTATCATGTAGCTCATGACGCAATGATGGATGGCTTAAATATGGTGGATCCCGGTCACAATGTTGAAAAGATTATGAAAGAAGCAGTATGCTCGTTCATAGAAAACTATGTTCGTGAACATAAATATGACACGAAAGTCATATATTCGAAACTCAATACAGATCCTTTTACGTTTATGTAAAAAAAAACGGGCGAGAAGCCCGTTTTTATTTTTCTTTCACTTTAGGTAATATTTTATGTAGCGGGACTTTCTTTTCAAGTTGCCAAGTTGTTGGATCTTGTTCGTTATACTGTTCTAAAAAATGAATAACTTCTTTCGTAATTGGTGTGGGAGTTGATGCCCCACTTGTAACGGCCACTTTGTTTATCCCTTTTAGCCATTCAATGTTCAGTTCGGAAATATCAGAAATTCGGTAAGCTGGAGTTCCGGCGATTTCTTTTGAAACTTGCGCTAAGCGATTTGAATTGTTACTTTTCGGATCTCCTACGACAATGAGTAAATCAGCATTTTTTGCTTGCTCGGCAACAGCTTCTTGACGAACCTGAGTAGCAAGACAAATTTCGTTATGAATTTCTGATTTTGGGTATTTATCGATGGCTGCTTTTATAATATGAGATACATCCCACTGACTCATTGTCGTTTGGTTAGTAATGATAATTTTTTCACTACTAAGCTTTAGTTGATTAATATCATCTTCATTTTGTACTAAATGAACCTGGTTTGGAGCAACGCCAATGGCCCCTTCTGGTTCAGGGTGTCCTTTTTTCCCAATATAGATGATCTCATAACCGTCTTTTACTTTCTCTTCTATTAGCTGATGAGTTTTCGTTACATCCGGGCATGTTGCGTCAACAGTTGTAAGTCCTTTTTCTTTAGCAATTTTTCGTACTTCTGGGGAAATGCCGTGAGCAGTAAAAATAACAGTACCTTTATCCACTTTTTTTAATATTTCTAATCGATTAGCACCATCAAGTGTAATAATCCCATCTTCAGAAAATGCATCTGTCACATGTTTGTTATGAACAATCATCCCTAAAATATATATTGGTTTAGGCAAGTCTAGGTTTTTGGCAGCTTGTCTTGCTAAAACCATCGCATCTACAACACCGTAACAATATCCACGAGGAGAGATTTTTAATACTTCCATTTTTAGGAAAACCTCCTTATTTAAAATCAAATGAATTCCTTCCCCCATTATAATGTAAATAATTATTTTTACGCAATGAAAGAGAAGTTGTTTATTTACAATTGGAAGTTAGATGACCGACCACTTATTTTTACACAAAACCAATATGGATGAAATGAAGCTGAGGATCGGTGCAGGAAAACGTAAAAACATGAAAAACCCCTGCATCAAAGTAGTAGATTGATGCAGGGGAATGGAGCTAAATGGAAAAATTATGCATAGAAAAAGTGATGCCTCACTTTTTCTATGCTCCTTGGGAAATTTGTACGTATTTATCGATGAACTCATAAGCTTCATCTTCCGTCATATCATTAGCAAGCATGAGTTCACTAACAAGGAACTGCTTTGCCTTATCTAAGTTTTTACGATCTTGAATATGAAGACCGTTTGTACGTTCATGTTCCTTTAAACTTAAATTAGCAACTACGTGTGCGGCATCAATAATATTGCCCGATTTCAACAAATTCTCATTTTCCCTAGAATATTGTTTTGGGTTTTCATTTTTCGTTTGTATGCCATTTTGAAGAGCATAAATTAGTTCATCTAGTTGATTTTCTTCAATAACCTTTCTTAACCCAGAACTATTGATTCTATCTTCAGGAAGCATCAGTGTGACGTCATTTAGGGGAAAATACAATACGTAATATAATAACTTTTCTCCTAAAACTTCCTTTTCTTCAATATCTCGAATTGTTCCTGCACCGTGGTATGGATAGACTACGTGATCACCTACATTGAACATGAGCATACCTCCAAACGTTTTAATAACCATAAACAGCAAAACAGTATTCTCCTAAAAAATAAACTTACGTATATGAAAGTCCACTTTATATTTTGTATGGGAGAATAGTAAAAATGAAACGGAGCATAATATGTAAAAAATATGAGTTTTTACTATGCAGATTATTTTGAGGGTAAAAATATTATAACACATTTATGTGAAAAAGAAAAATTTTACAACAATTTACTGTTTCACTGTCTACTACTATAATATGTCCTAACTACACAATAATATGTATAAAAAGAAAGGTTGGCTCAAAATTTATGAAAATAAATTTTGCAGCCAACCTTGGACATCATTTAAATATAAAGCTTCGGTGCAGGAATGCTATTACTCGTTTCTATAGGATGAGTTTTTTGCGTATTACGTTTCTTACTATTAGGAGATTTTTTTTGTTTGGAAGTGGTTTGTGTTTTTTGTGATGATTTGTTTTTTTTAGATTTTTCCTTGTTCTTCCTTACTCCTGTGTTATCTTGTTTTTTTTCATTTTCGTCACTCGTGTTAGGGGTACTTTCTTCATCATCTGGGTTTCCACTACCTCTCATTATACTAATTAGTGCAGGTAAAGATTTAATTAATGGACCGTATTGTTGAACTAAAGGACTAATTTGTTGAAAAACCCCTATTGCTTTTTGGGCATTTTGCAACATACCAACTATATTTGTTATACCGCCACCACCCGCTTGTGCTCCTCCAAATAATTTGGCTAATAATCCACCGGATTGTCCGGCACCATGTTGAAGGGGGACGCTACTGAATTGTTGAGCTCCTCCATGGATCATTCCTCTAGATAATAATGACGTTGCTGGAGCATAAGGTGGTGTTTGCGGTGTGGGCATTGGATACATCGGCTCCATTCCTTTCATAAAACATTATTTCTCTACAATTAGGTATATGCACGTATATAAACGTTTGTGCTAAATAGGAATAAAACAAGATGTGTTTTGCGTAGTTGATTTTGATTTTACTAAAAGAATGGTATAGTATTATGTCTAGGATATTTTGGTCAGGCATTTACTAAAATAAGCTATAAAGCTTTCAAAATTACATAAAACTCTAGGGAATTAGAGTATTTAAAGGTAGGAGAATTTAAATGAATAAGAAATCAAATTTTGAACGGTTTCAATTAAAACCATTTATCATTGAGGCACTCAACGAACAGCGTTTTTTTATGCCTACTGAAATACAGGAGCGGTTAATCCCAGCTATTATTTCAGGAAAAGATGTTATTGGTCAATCACAAACTGGATCGGGAAAAACGTTAGCTTTTTTACTTCCAATTGTTGAACGAATTGATGTAACAAAAGAAGAAGTACAAGCTGTTATTACAGCACCGACAAGAGAGTTAGCAGCACAAATTTTTGCTGAATTAGAAAAAATACTACAGTTTTCTAAAAATGAAGAAGAAGCAATTTCCGCTAAACTTATTGTTGGCGGCACTGATCGGTTAAGAACTATCGGTAAATTAAAAACACAGCCACAAATAGTTGTTGGTACACCTGGACGAATTTTTGACATGGTGGAAGAACAAGCGTTAAAAGTTTATACATCTCAATTATTAGTTGTTGATGAAGCAGATCAAATGCTTGATATGGGCTTTATCGAAGAAGTGGATAAAATTGCTTCGCGTATGGGAGAAGAGTTACAAATGCTCGTATTCTCGGCAACAATTCCAGAAAAACTTCAACCGTTTTTAAAGAAGTATATGAATAACCCACGTCACGTTCAAGTTGACCCAGCACAAACGACTGCTGAAAAAATTGATCATTACTTATTACCGGCAAAACACCGAGATAAATTAAAGCTTGTGGTAGAAGTAGCAAAAAAATATAACCCTTATTTTGCGATTATCTTCGCTAATACAAAAGAGCAAGTTGATGAAGTAGCAGATGCAATGCTTCAAGCAGGATTAAACGTTGAAAGAATTCACGGTGGTTTACAGCCAAGGCATCGTAAGCAAGTAATGAGAGATGTAAATGCAGCAAAAGTTCAGTATTTAGTTGCCTCAGATCTAGCTGCTAGAGGCATTGATATCAAAGGGGTAACTCATATCATTAATTATGAGCTACCAAAAAACGATTTGGATTGGTATGTCCATCGTGTTGGTCGTTCTGCTAGAGCAGGTGAATCAGGAATTGCCTTATCTATTTTTGAGGAGAAGGATGAACCATCCATTCAAAAATTAATGGATCGAAAAATTCGCTTCACATATGTTGATTTGAAAAATGGCGAGTGGGTAGAGCTAGAAAATAAAGCAAAGCGTCACGTGAGAAAGACAACATTGGTAACACCAACAGGCACGAAAAAAGGTACAGCTGTTGCGAATACAGGTGGGAAAGCAAAGGCAAAACCGAAAAAAGTAAAGCCATCTTATAAGAAAAGAGCTAGATGGCAACAAGAAAAACAAGAGAAAAGAAATAGACGAATGAATAAAAAAAAAAAAAAAAAAGGTCGCTTACTAAACTAATGTGAGCAAATATAAAACGAAGGGGAAATTGAGAGGATGAAACTAGGATCACATGTATCAATGAGTGGGAAAAAAATGCTTCTTGCTGCAAGTGAGGAAGCTGTGTCATATGGTGCAAACACGTTTATGATTTATACTGGAGCACCTCAAAATACACGTAGAAAGCCAATTGAGGAATTAAATATACCTGCGGGTTTAGCTCACATGTTAGAATATGGCATCGAAGAGATAATTGTTCATGCTCCTTATATTATTAACATCGGCAATTCCTTGAAGCCTGAAACATATGAACTAGGTGTTAATTTTTTAAAGTCAGAAATAGCTCGAACGCATGAAATAGGTGCTAGACAAATTGTTCTCCATCCTGGTGCTCATGTTAAAGCCGGTTCAGAGGCTGGTATTAAACAAATTATTGAAGGATTAAACGAAGTGTTAGAAAAAGATCAAGAAGTGCAAATTGCCTTAGAAACAATGGCAGGGAAAGGTTCTGAATGTGGGCGAAGCTTTGAAGAATTAGCCGAAATTATTAATGGGGTTCATTTAAACGAGAAGCTATCTGTTTGCTTCGATACTTGTCACGTTCATGACGCTGGTTATAATGTTGTAGAAGATTTTGACGGAGTACTTAATGAGTTTGATAAAATTGTTGGTTTAGACCGTCTAAAAGTTCTTCATATCAATGATAGTAAAAATGAGCGTGGTGCTAAAAAAGACCGACACGAAAATATTGGTTTTGGTCATATTGGCTTTGAAGCATTAAGCTATATCATTCATCATCCACAGTTATCTAATATTCCGAAAATATTAGAAACACCTTATGTCGGTGAAGATAAGAAAAATAAAAAACCACCTTATAAGCATGAGATCGAAATGTTAAAAAATAAAAAGTTCGACCCAGAACTGCAACAAAAAATAATGGCATAACTAAAGCCCGCTGTTTAGGATTAAAAACTAAACAACGGGCTTTTTCTATCGGTGATGAAATGCGGCCGAACATGTGCCATCGATTATAAATAACAGATTGCCAAAACCTACAATCTCCGAAGCATAACTTACAAAACTCAAAACTCAACACAAACTCCCTCAGTACCTCCGAAGCACTACCTACACAATTCTAAATTGTATATTGTGAATTTTACATTATAAGTACTGATCATACTGGCTAAGCATTTCGTTTACTTGTTGTGCAGTCTGTGCGTTGACTTGTCTTTTTAGTTTTGCTAATAGTCGGTCACGTTGCTTTTGATTGGTTACATCTATCGTTTCAGAACGTAAAATAGCAATGATATTTTTAGCTTGGTTTTCGGTTATATTAAATTGATGTTGCTGAGCTAATTGCATTAATTCATTTTTATTAATTGTATTTAGTTTATGGTTTACCATTTGTATAATAAAAGGGTTCATGTTTGTACCGCTCCTATCTTATAAATTAGTCTAATTTATATTATGTTTATTAGGCAGGAACGTGAAAAATATCAGAAGGTTTATCGTTGATTTTTTAGTGTGTTATTAAAAAAAATAATAATTGCAATTGTTTGGAGTAACTAATATAATTTACTATAAGTTAAAAAGTTTCCTTCGGGAAACTTTTTAACTTATAGGCAATATTATATGCACAAATGAATAAAATAAATCATATATTGAATTTGATTATAAAAAAATGGGTGAAATTTAAAAAAGTAATGAGTTATGTTTACGGAAAAAGTTGCCATTAAGCAAAAAATGTTTCTTAAACAAACTTTTTAAATTAAAAAGGAGGAACAATCAATGTCGGCTAATCAACCTGAAATAAGAGTTGAACGTCTAACTGTCAACTATGGTGGTCATCAAGCATTAAAAAATATTAGCTTCAGTTTTCAGTGTGGTCAGCTTGTTGGGATTATTGGCCCTAATGGAGCAGGAAAATCAACATTAATCAAAGCAATTTTAGGATTGGAAAAGTATATAGGATCAATTGAAATTTGCGGAAAGCCTATTAAAGAAATGAGAAAAAAAATCTCTTATGTTCCACAGAGAAGTTCGATAGACTTTGACTTTCCAGTTTTAGTAGAAGATGTTGTGTTGATGGGCAGATACGCATTTATTCCGTGGTATAAAAAAGCACGAATAAAAGATAAAGAGATCGCTAGAGATGCATTGGAGAAAGTTGGTATGACACATTTTGCCAAAAGGCAGATTGGTCAATTATCGGGAGGTCAACAACAAAGGGTATTCATTGCAAGAGCATTGGCACAGCAAGCAGATGTATTTTTCTTAGATGAACCTTTTGTAGGAATTGATGCTACATCTGAAGAAATCATTGTAAGTTTACTACGAAGTCTTCAACGTGAAGGGAAAACGATTTTTGTTGTTCATCATGATTTAAGTAAAGTAGAAAAGTATTTTGATCAATTAATATTGTTAAATCAAGAGTTAGTTGGTGCTGGAAATGTTTCTGAGGTTTATAAACCAGAACTCCTTTCTGCAGCGTACAAAGGGAGTGTTACAGTATTTGGTAATAATGATAACATGATGGTGGTGAGCAGTTAATGCAACAACTAATGAATTTTATTGATCAAGTATCGAGGTATCAATACTTACAGAATGCTTTAATTGCTGCTGTGTTAGTTGGGATTATTTGTGGGTTGATTGGTTGTTTTATTATTTTACGTGGGATGGCTCTAATGGGAGATGCCATTTCACATGCCGTTTTGCCTGGAGTCGTAATTGCTTATATGGTAGGAGCGAGTTTTTTCGTTGGAGCTGTAATTACTGGGGTTTTAACTGCATTAGGGATCGGTTATATTTCACAAAA